>NZ_JBFTSF010000002.1:0-72978 GCF_056399905.1 Cupriavidus sp. 01L46 | reverse complement strand
ACCTGATCATCATCGTGTTCGCGGTGGTGGTGATCGGCGGGATGGGCTCGATCATGGGCTCGATCCTGACCGGCCTCGGCCTGGGCGTGATCGAGGGCCTGACCAAGGTGTTCTATCCCGAGGCCTCCTCCACGGTCGTGTTCTTCATCATGGTGATCGTGCTGATGCTGCGCCCGGCCGGGCTGTTCGGGAGGGAGAAGTGATGAACCAACCAATCGGCGCGGCAGTGGCCGCGGGGCAGACAAGACAGGGGCGGGGCGTGCAGAAGAAACTGTTGTACGGATTGTTGCTGGCAGCGCTGGTCCTGGCGCCGATGGCCGGAGCGTATCCGGTGTTCGTGCTCAAGGTGCTGTGCTTCGCGCTGTTCGCATGCGCCTTCAACCTGCTGATTGGCTATACCGGGCTGCTGTCGTTCGGCCATGCGGCCTTCTTCGGCGGCGCGGCCTATACGGCCGGGCATGCGATGAAAGTGTGGGGCGTCACGCCTGAGGTCGGGCTGGTGCTGGGCACGCTGGCGGGTGCCTTGATCGGCTACGTGGTCGGGTATATCGCGATTCGCCGGCAGGGCATTTACTTCTCGATGATCACGCTGGCGCTGGCGCAGATGCTGTTCTTCTTCTGCCTGCAGGTGCCGTACACCGGGGGCGAGGACGGCTTGCAGGGCATTCCGCGCGGCAAGCTGTTCGGTGTGTTGTCGCTAGCCAACGATCTGACGCTGTATTACGTGGCGCTGGCGATCATCGTGGCGGCCTTCGCGCTGATCGTGCGGACCGTGCATTCGCCGTTCGGCCAGATCCTCAAGGCGATCAAGGAAAACGAGCCGYGCACCATCTCGCTGGGCTACGATACGGACCGCTTCAAGCTGATGGTGTTTGTGCTGTCAGCGGCGCTTTCCGGGCTGGCCGGGTCGATCAAGGCGCTGGTGCTGGGCTTTGCCACACTGACTGACGTGCACTGGTCCATGTCGGGCTCGGTGATCCTGATGACGCTGGTTGGCGGCCTGGGCACGCTTTCGGGCCCGCTGGTCGGGGCTTTCGTGGTGGTGGCGCTGGAAAACAAGCTTGGCGATATCGGCAGCTTCCTGGCCTCGACGACGGGCATCGAGTGGTTCAACTCACTGGGCGAATCCGTCACAATGGTGACCGGCGTGATCTTCGTGATCTGCGTATTGACGTTCCGCCGCGGCATCATGGGCGAACTTCTTGCCCGCTTTGGGAAGGCCCGGGAGTGATCGTGGGGCGACATGCCCGATTTTGGGGCTAGGGTTTCTTCTAGCTTGCTCGAAACGCACCGCTTCGTTACATTCCATATACGGTTTTCGCAGGTTAAATGGAGGCRGAAGCGAGGAGACGACAGGCGCGCAGTCACTAGGCTGCAGTGTCAATATAAGATAAGGGCGTTGCTGGGTGATCCTCAGCAACGCCTTTTTTAATTTGCGGGTTGAATGCCCCTTCCTGGTGCGTGATGTTTTCGCCATGCGGGATCGTTGTCAAAGCGACCAACTGCGCATGCGACAATGTGGCCTTGCCATCGGGCCCGCCATGCCGTCAGATTCCCCCTCTCTCATTCCTTCCCTGCCTGAATCCGCCATGCCCCCGGCCTCGATACGCCTGGCCGGTACTGGCGATGCGCAAAACCTGGGCGCCTGGCTGCAATCGCGGCACGCATTGCCCGTAGCGGCGGCGCGTGCCCGGCAGGCGCTGCTGGAGGGCCTGCTTGCCCGGCCCGAGCGCGGGGCCTGTGTGGTGGCGCAGGCCAGCGTCGGCACGGATCTGCTCGGTTGCCTGCCCGTTACGCTGATACCGCATCTCGAGCTTGCCGGCCTTGCGGCGCTTGCCACCGAATGGTGGGCCGGTGACGTGCCGGCGGACAGGGGTGCCGCTTTGCTGCTGGATTGCTGCGGCCTGCTGGCCGGCTGGTGCAGCGCGCATGGCGTGCGCCATCTGTTGCTGGCGCCGGCGCTGCTGGCGGCGGCGCAGGCCGCACCGGCGGGTTTTGCGCCGCATGCCAGCGGCCTGTGGCATCTCAATTTGTCGCCAGCCGCCAAGATGCTGGGCTGACGATTCGAGCGCGCCCGCCGCGCTGGGTTCGCCTCCTTCCCTCGCTCCCTCCGTTTTTTCTTCTTTCGTCTCCCCGCGTCCATGGAATTCGCGTTTCTTGCTGTTGCCGCTTTTCTTGCCGGCCTKATCGATGCTGTCGCCGGCGGTGGTGGCCTGGTGCAGATCCCCGCGCTGTTTTCAGCCTATCCCAACATGGCGCCGGCCACGCTGCTCGGCACCAGCAAGGTGGCGTCGCTGGCCGGTACCACCAATGCGGCGCTGCGCTATGGCCGCAGCGTGCGCATCTACTGGGGCGCGACCTTGCCGACGATGCTGTCGGCCTTTTCCTTCTCGATGGCGGGCGCTTACGCGCTCACGCTGATTCCCGCGGCGCCGCTGCGCAAGTCGCTGCCCTTTATCCTGGTGGCCCTGCTGGTCTATACGGTGGCCAAGAAGAGCCTCGGCACCGAGCACGCACCGTCGCTCCGCGGCGGCAAGGAGCGCGCCGCGGCGTTGCTGGCGGGGGCCGTGATCGGCTTCTACGACGGTGTGTTCGGGCCGGGGACCGGCAGCTTCCTGATGATCGTGTTCGTGCGCGTGTTCGGCTACGATTTCCTGCACGCCTCGGCATCGACCAAGGTGGTCAACCTCGCCACCAACCTGGCGGCCCTGCTGCTGCTGGCGGCGAAGGGGCACGTCTGGTGGCAGCTCGGGCTGGTCATGGCGCTGGCTAACGTAGGCGGCAGCCAGATTGGCAGCCGCCTCGCGCTCAAGCATGGAAGCGCCTTTGTGCGGCGCGTGTTCATCGTGGTGGTGGCCGCGCTGATCGTGAAAACCGCCTGGGATGCGTTCGGCCGCTGAGGGTCAGTTTGCGGCCGTGTCGCTTGCATGCTGCGATGCGGGTTAATCCCGCTAGCCCGGCGATATGCCTGTTGCTAGACTCGCTACGCATTCCCGACCAAGCGGTCGGTGAATGAGCGGCCGGCGTGGCGCGCCATGGCATTGCCTGGCGAGTCCTGCCGAGCGCCGCCAGGGATCACGCGCAGGACGGGAAATGGGGCAGGGCGGATACGGATTCGCCCATCGCCCCGGGGTAACAGGCAGGCGCCGGCGTTGCGCCTGGATACGGGCCAAAAAAAATGCAACGAAAGGGCACCGGCACAATAAGATCCACCAGGACAAATCAGACCAGAAGACCAGATTGAGGCATCCGACTGGCCGCAAGGCGGCACGGGTGCCTCTTCCGTTTGCCGCAATGGAAGGAGACACGATGACATTCAAGCGCGCCAGCCTGCTGGCTCTCGCCGCAGMCAGCCTGTGCGCCGGCACCGCCAGCGCACAGGTCAAAGTCGGGGTAACGCTGTCGGCCACCGGGCCCGCCGCCTCGCTGGGCATTCCCGAGAAGAACACCATCTCGCTGCTGCCCAAGGAGATCGCTGGCAAGAAGATCGAGTACATCGTGCTCGACGATGCGTCGGACACCACCACCGCGGTCAAGAATACGCGCAAGCTGATCAGCGAAGACAAGGTCGACGTGGTTGTCGGCTCCACCGTGACGCCCAACTCGCTGGCCATGGTCGATGTCGTCGCCGAGAACGAAACGCCGATGATCACGCTGGCCGCGTCGGCCCGCATCATCGAGCCGATGGATGCCAAGCGCGCCTGGGTCTTCAAGACGCCGCAGAACGACTCGCACATGGCCACCGCCATTGCCGAGCACATGACCAACCACAACGTGAAGACGGTTGCCTTTATCGGCTTCGCGGACGCCTATGGCGATAGCTGGGCGCAAGAGTTCGCCAAGGTTGGCGAGATGCGCAAGATCAAGGTGGTGGCCAACGAACGCTTTGCGCGCACCGATACCTCGGTCACCGGCCAGGTGCTCAAGATGATGGGCAGCAACCCCGACGCCGTGCTGATCGCAGGCTCGGGTACGCCCGCGGCGCTGCCCGCCAAGGCGCTCAAGGAGCGCGGCTGGAAAGGCAAGATCTACCAGACCCACGGCGTGGCCAACGCCGACTTCCTGCGCGTGTGCGGCAAGGATTGCGAAGGCACCTTCCTGCCGGCCGGCCCGCTGCTGGTGGCCGAGCAACTGCCCGACACCAACCCGGTGAAGAAACCGGCCATCACCTACAAGACGGCTTACGAGAAGGCATTTGGCGGCCAGGTCTCGACCTTCGGCGGCCATGCCTGGGATGCCGGCCTGCTGCTGCAGCGAGCCATTCCCGAGGCATTGAAGAAGGGCCAGCCGGGCACCAAGGAGTTCCGCAAGGCGCTGCGCGATGCCATGGAGCAGACCAAGGAGCTGCCGATTTCCCACGGCATCATGAACATGACGCCGACCGACCACCTTGGCCTGGACCAGCGCGCGCGCGTGATGGTGGAGATCGTCGACGGCAAGTGGAAGCTGCAGACCAAGTAAGCGGCGAAGACGGGCTGCATTTGATGCAAAAAGGGCGCATGGCCAGCCATGCGCCCTTTTTGTTGGTGCCGGCTCATGCCGGCCCACGCCATTGCGCGACTACAGGCAATCCCGCACTTGACACCGCATCTGCCATGCGAGATCTTTAACGTGTTAATGAATTCGGCGTTTGCCAGGACAAGCAAGACGTCACGACGGCATGACGACCGTGGTGCGCTGCGGATATGCGGCACTTGGCATCTGCATAGCTTCCCGCCTGCCGTGCCAGATTGCCGATGCGGCACTGCGCAATCTAAGGGTTCGTCGGGATTTCCGCTATGCGTAAGTTGTTTCATATTTCGTAACTCGTAATTTCACAAGCCAGCCGGCCTCCCTCCGCCGGCCGGACTCACCAACAAGACGGGGAGACAATGGACCTCTCGATCGCCGCCATCCTGGCGCAGGACGGCATCACCTCGGGCGCCATCTATGCGCTGCTCGCGCTGGCCCTGGTGCTGGTGTTCTCGGTGACCCGCGTCATCTTCATTCCGCAAGGGGAGTTCGTCGCCTATGGCGCGCTGACCCTGGCGGCGATCCAGTCCGGCCATGCGCCGCAAAGCAGCTGGCTGCTGCTGGTGATGGGCGTGCTGACCTTTGTCTACGAGACGGTCACCGTCCTGCGCAGCGCTGAACTGCGCAGGACCGCGCCCAGGCGGGTCGCGGTGCTGGCCGGCAAGTACCTGGTCTTCCCGCTGGCCGTGCATCTGCTGGCGCAGAACTTCGACGGGCAGTCGATGCCCATGCTGGCGCAGATCGCCCTGACGCTGCTGATCGTGATTCCGCTCGGGCCCATGCTGTACCGCCTGGCCTACCAGCCGCTGGCCGAAGCCAGCACGCTGGTGCTGCTGATTGTCTCGGTGGGCGTGCACTTTGCGCTGGTGGGGCTGGGGCTGGTGATGTTCGGCGCCGAGGGCTCGCGCACCGCGCCTTTCTCCGAGGCGCGCTTTGAAGTGGGCAGCCTGACGATCTCCGGGCAGAGCCTCTGGGTGGTCGGCGTATCGGCACTGATGATCGCGGGGCTGTATTTCTACTTCGAACGCACCATCGCCGGCAAGGCGCTGCGTGCCACGGCGGTCAATCGCCTGGGTGCGCGGCTGGTCGGCATCGGCACAACGCAAGCCGGGCGCCTGTCGTTCACGCTGGCGGCGGCAATGGGCGCGCTGTGCGGAATCCTGATCGCGCCGCTGACCACGGTGTACTACGAGTCGGGCTTCCTGATCGGCCTGAAGGGCTTCGTCGGCGCCATCGTGGGCGGTCTGGTGAGCTACCCGGTGGCGGCCGCCGGTGCCATCCTGGTGGGGCTGCTCGAATCGTATTCGTCCTTCTGGGCCAGTGCGTTCAAGGAGGTCATCGTGTTCACCCTGATCCTGCCCGTGCTGCTGTGGCGCTCGCTCACCAGCAAGCATGTGGAAGACGAGGAATAAGGGACACGCCATGAATACCAACCTCAAGAACCGAATCTTCCTGCTGGCCTTCGCGGTAGTGCTGGCGCTGTTGCCGGTGCTGCCCACGCCCGAATTCTGGATCACGCTGGGCAACTACATCGGCCTGTACAGCATCGTCGCCATCGGCCTGGTGCTGCTCACCGGCGTGGGCGGCATGACCTCGTTCGGCCAGGCCGCTTTCGTCGGGCTCGGCGCTTACAGCACCGCCTACCTCACCACGCAGTTCGGGCTGTCGCCCTGGCTCGGCCTGCTGGTCGGGCTGGTGATCACGATGGCCTCGGCCTATGTGATCGGCCTGATCACCATGCGCATGTCGGGCCACTACCTGCYGCTCGCCACCATCGCCTGGGGCCTGTCGCTGTTTTTCCTGTTTGGCAACCTGGAATTCCTCGGCAAGTACGACGGCCTCAACGGCATTCCCGTGCTGCACGTGCTTGGCATCGAACTGGCCTCCGGGCGCTCGATGTTCTACCTGATCTGGGCCGTGGTGCTGGTGTCGGTGATCGCCATGCAGAACCTGCTCAACTCGCGCCCGGGCCGCGCCATCCGCGCGTTGAAGGGCGGCGGCACCATGGCCGAGGCGATGGGTGTGAACACCGCATGGATGAAGGTGGTGATCTTTGTGGTGGCGGCGATGCTGGCCTGCATCTCCGGCTTCCTCTATGCGCATCTGCAGCGCGCGGTGAACCCCACGCCGTTCGGGCTGAACTACGGCATCGAGTACCTGTTCATGGCGGTGGTCGGCGGCGTAGGCCACGTGTGGGGCGCGGTGCTCGGCGCCGGCATCCTCACCATYCTGAAGGACGTGCTGCAAGGCGTTCTGCCCAAGCTGCTGGGCGCCAACGGTAACTTCGAAACCATCGTGTTCGGCGTGCTGATGGTGCTGCTGCTGCAATACGCGCGCGATGGCATCTGGCCGTTCGTCAAGAAGCTGTTCCCCAACGGGCCGCCGGTGCTGGCGCCGGCGCAAGCGCCCGCGCTGCCGTTGCGCGCCAAGCCGCAGGCCGGCGAACTGATCCTGGATGTCAAAGCCGCGCGCAAGGAGTTCGGMGGGCTGGTGGCGGTCAACGACGTGAGCTTCCAGGTCCGAGCCGGCGAGATCATCGGGCTGATCGGCCCTAATGGCGCGGGCAAGTCCACCACCTTCAACCTCGTCACCGGCGTGCTGCCGGCCACGCGCGGCGAGGTGCTGTATCGCGGCGAGCAGATCTCCGGGCTGCCTTCGCGCGAGATCGTCAAGCGCGGCATCGGCCGCACCTTCCAGCACGTGCATCTGCTGCCCACCATGACCGTGCTGGAGAACGTGGCCATCGGCGCGCACCTGCGCGGCGACTTTGCGCCGCAAGGCGGCGTGACGGCAGCGATCCTGCGCATGAACAAGAACGAGGAGGCCAAGCTGCTGCACGAGGCCGCGCGCCAGCTCGAGCGCGTGGGCCTGGCCGAGTGCATGTACATGGAAGCCGGCAGCCTCGCGCTGGGCCAGCAACGCATCCTGGAGATCGCGCGCGCGCTGTGCTGCGATCCCGCGCTGTTGTTGTTGGATGAGCCCGCGGCAGGGCTGCGCTACAAGGAGAAGCAGGCACTGGCTGAGCTGCTGAAGAAGCTCAAGGGCGAGGGCATGAGCGTGCTGCTGGTCGAGCACGACATGGACTTCGTGATGAACCTGACGGACCGGCTGGTGGTGATGGAGTTTKGTACGCGCATCGCGGAAGGGGTGCCCGAGGACGTGCAGAAAGACCCGGCGGTGCTCGAGGCCTACCTCGGCGGCGTGGAGTAAGGAAACGACAATGAGCCTGATCCTGGAAGTGAAGGACCTGCACGTGCGCTACGGCAAGGTCGAAGCCGTGCACGGCGCGAACCTGAAAGTGGAAGCGGGAAAGATCGTCACGGTGATCGGCCCCAATGGCGCGGGCAAGTCCACCATGCTCAACGCCATCATGGGCGCGCTGCCGGTGAGCGGTTCGTCCACCGGCGCGGTGACCTACCTCGGCCACGACCTCGCCGGGCTGCCGGTGGAAGGGCGCGTGGCGCGAGGCATGTGCCTGGTGCCGGAGAAGCGCGAACTGTTTGGCTCGATGAGCGTGGCGGACAACCTGGTGCTGGGCGCCTATCGCCGCAAGCGTGCGGGTGAGAAGAGTTTCCTCGACCAGATGGAAGTGGTCTACGGCCTGTTCCCGCGCCTGAAGGAGCGGGCGAAGCAGGACGCCGGCACGCTGTCCGGAGGCGAGCGCCAGATGCTGGCGGTGGGCCGCGCGCTGATGGCCAAGCCGAAACTGCTGATGCTGGACGAGCCGAGCCTGGGGCTGGCGCCGCTGATCGTCAAGGAGATCTTTCACATCATCAATGACCTGCGCAAGACGGGGGTGGCGACGCTGCTGATCGAGCAGAACGCGCGGGCGGCGCTGCAGGTGGCGGACTACGGGTACGTGATCGAGACCGGGGATATGGCGATGGAGGGGCCGGCTGCCGAGCTCGCGGCTAATCCGAAGGTGATCGAGACGTATCTGGGATTGGCGAAGAAGGCGGCTTAGCGCTTTTCTGCTTTTTGGATTCTCCAGAATAATAACGGCGAACATTGTTCGCCGTTATTATTTATGTAGTGCATTTTTTGATGTGGCCGATTTGTTGGCGGCATTGTCCGTTGGATAGCGCAGCAGTGGGTACGCTTCAAATTCATGATATGAATATATCTATCTTAAAGTTTGATATTTATATTTATTGCGATGATGAATAAGCTGCTGGATGGTGAGATGTATGCACATGATGGATGTCATTTAGCAAATGAAGATCAGTTCTATTTTTCTGGTGAATTTTCTTCATTGAGCTGAAGCACATCCGGGTCCTGTGCCGCCACGCCCAGCAACCATGCGCKAAACTGCGCAAACGCTGGATGGTCCCGCCGCYCCCGCGGTGCGCACAGGAAGTAGCCGCGCGTCAGCCGGATCGGCAAATCGAACGGCGCCACCACGCGCCCCGCAGCGATCTCATCCCGTACCAGGCAGCGCTGCAGTACCGCCACGCCCATATCCGCCTTGACCGCTTGCACCAGGATCGAGACCTGGTCGAAGCCTTTCGAGAGCGTGGGCGCAGCACTGGGTACGCCGGCGGCGCACAGCCAGTGCTGCCAGTTTGCCGGCGCGGTGGTGTGATAGAGCAGGGGCTCATCGAGGAGTTCGGCGGGCTCGGACCAGCGGCCGGCCTCGTGGCGGGCGCGAGCGCGGTCGKGGTGGCAGATGGGCACCATCTCGCTGCCGATCACGTAGTCGGATTGCAGGCCTGGCCAGCGATCCGGCGTGCCCGGCAGGATGGCAGCATCGGGCGCGGGGCCTGAAAAGTCTTCATCGCGCCGGTAGGGCACGAAGTCCAGGCGGACATCAGGGTAGCGGCGGTGGAAATCCGGCAGCCTGGGCACCAGCCATACGCTGGCCAGCGTGGGCACGGCCGACAGCGTCAGGTGGTGCTGGCGGTCACGGGCGAGGAGGGCGGCGCTGGCGCTCTCAATGGCTGCCAACGGACCGGCCACGGCCTCCAGCAGTTGCTTGCCAGCATCCGTCAGCGTCAGTCGATGAGCATTGCGCTGGAGCAGAGGTTGGCCAAAGTGGGATTCCAGCCGGGCAATCGCACGGCTGATCGCACCCTGGGTTACGCACAGGTCTTCGGCCGCGCGCGTGAAGCTGCCCAGCCGCGCGGCGGCGGCAAAGGCATGGAGTTCGGACATCGAGGGCGAGCGTAGCCGCATGCGGTGGGGGTGGGTGTGCCGAGAATGATCTTTGGTAATGCAACCGTGCAATATAGTCGTTTGTGCGGACTCGGTAAACTCCCGACACTTGGCGAGTCAACTCATAGAAATCCAAGGAGAAGTCCGCATGATCCGAGCCCAACTGCCGCGCCGGCATTTTGTCTTGTCTTGCCTGGCGGCATGCGCCAGCCTGACCACAGCCGGCGGTGCGCAAGCGCAGGCCAACTATCCGAACAAGCCGATTCGCCTGATCGTGCCCTTCGCCGCGGGCGGCTCGACCGACCTGTCGGCACGCCTGGTTGCGGAGTTCGGCGGGCGCGAGCTGGGCCAGTCCATTGTGGTGGAGAACAAGGGTGGCGCCGGTGGCTCACTGGGCATGGAGCAGGTCGCCCGCGCGGCGCCGGACGGCTACACCATCGGCATGGCGACGGTCAGCACGCACGGCTCGAACCCGGCTGTCTATCCGAAGCTGAACTACGATCCGATCAAGGATTTTGCGCCAGTCACCAACGTGGTGGCCATCCCGAGCGTGTTCGCTGTGCACCCCAGCGTGCCGGCCAAGACCATGCAGGAGTTCGTCGCGCTTGTCCGTGCCAACCCCGGCAAGTACAGCTTCGCCTCTCCCGGCGCCGGCTCGCTTGGCCATGTGAACATCGAGAATTTCATGATGCTGGCCAAGATCGACATGCTGCACGTTCCGTACAAGGGCGCGGGCCTGGCGCTCAACGATGCGGTGGCAGGGCAGGTCAATGCCATTACCGACAACCTTTCGTCCACGCTGCCCCACGTGAAATCGGGCCGGCTGCGCGCGCTGGCCGTGCTCGGCTCCGCCCGTTCGCCGCAGCTGCCCAATGTCCCGACCTATGCGGAGCTGGGCTATAAGGAGATGGGCGATGGCGGCTGGTTTGGCATCGTCGCACCCGCGGGCACGCCGCCGGCCATCGTCGCCAAGCTCAACGACGCCATTCACAAGGCGATGCTGAATCCCGAGTTCAAGCGCAAGGTGGAGGAGTCCGGCGGCACGCTGGTGCCGACCACGCCGGACGGCTTCAAGGTGCAAATCCAGCAGGCCATGGCGCGCTATGCACGTGTGGCCAAGGCCGCCAATATCAAACTGGACTGATGGCGATGAGCGACAACTTCGAGCCCTTTGTCCGCTTCTCGCCCTCGGCCCAGACGCTGCCGCTGGTGTGCGACTCGCCGCATAGTGGCACCCGTTACCCGCAGGATTTCCGGGCGGCAATCCCCACGCAGCGGCTGCGTGCCGGCGAGGACACGCATATCGACGCGCTTTGGGAATCCGTGCCGCGCGTCGGCGGTACGCTGATCGCGGCCAATTTTCCGCGGGTCTACATCGATCCCAATCGCACGCTAGATGATCTGGACCCCGACTTGCTGGACGGCACCTGGCCCGAGCCGCTGGCGCCAGGCGAGAAGACTCGCCTCGGCTACGGGCTGATCTGGCGGAACATGGATGCGGCCACGCCGATCTACGACCGTAAGCTCTCGCTGCAAGAGGTACGCGACCGGATCGACCGCTACTATCGCCCCTACCATCAGGCGCTGTCGGAAGCGGTGGAGGACACCTATCGGCGCTTCGGGGCGGTCTGGCATCTGAACCTGCACTCGATGCCGAACAATGCATACGAGCGCCTCAAGATTCAGAGTCCGCATCCGCTGGCGGACTTTGTGCTGGGCGACCGCGATGGCGCCACCTGCGAGGCTGGCTTTGTCGGGCTGGTGGCATCGGAGCTGCGCGCGCTGGGATATACCGTGGCACGCAATGATCCGTATAAGGGCGTGCAACTGATCGCACAGATCGGCCGTCCGGCCGAACGGCGTAACAGCTTGCAGATCGAGATCCGCCGGCCCTTGTACATGGATGAAGTGACGCGAGAGCGCAACAGTGGCTTTGACGAACTTCGGACAAATCTTGGTCGACTTGTCGAGCGCATCGGCGTTTATCTGAGCGAGCAGCGCAGACCGTAAGTGCTGCGGCCTTCCGCCATGCACATGAGAAACCGGGCCATTGCGCCCGGTTTTTTGTTTCACGTGGAACACACCCAAGTTCTTCATGGAGCATGTTTCACGTGAAACATGCTGCGGCGCAGGGGCGCCACGGAGATTGCCGTTATAATTCGGCATCCCGATTTATTCCCGCTAGCCTCCCGGAGGAGGTGCCTCCATGCTTTACCCAAAAGAATTCGATGTMATTGTTGTCGGTGGTGGCCACGCCGGCACGGAAGCTGCACTCGCCGCGGCGCGTATGGGTTGCCAGACGCTGCTGCTGAGCCACAACATCGAGACCCTTGGTCAGATGAGCTGCAATCCGTCCATCGGCGGCATTGGCAAGGGCCATCTCGTCAAGGAGGTGGATGCAATGGGCGGCGCCATGGCGGCAGCCACGGATGAGTCGGGCATCCAATTCCGCATCCTGAATTCCAGCAAGGGCCCGGCCGTACGTGCCACCCGCGCTCAGGCGGACCGCGTGCTGTATCGCAAGGCGATTCGCACGCGGCTGGAGAATCAGCCCAACCTGATGCTGTTCCAGCAGGCCGTGGATGACCTGGTAGTGGAGGGTGATCGTGTCGTCGGCGCTGTCACCCAGGTCGGCATCACCTTCCGCGCTCGTGCCGTGGTGCTGACCGCCGGGACCTTCCTCGATGGGAAGATTCACGTCGGGCTGGATAACTACACTGGCGGTCGCGCGGGCGACCCAGCCTCGGTCTCGCTGTCGGCGCGCCTGAAGGAGCTCAAGCTGCCGCAGGGCCGCCTGAAGACGGGTACGCCGCCGCGTATCGACGGACGCACCATCGACTTCTCCGTGATGGACGAGCAGCCCGGCGATCTCGATCCGGTGCCGGTGTTCTCCTTCCTGGGCCGTGCCGAGCAGCACCCGCAGCAACTGCCGTGCTGGATCACGCATACCAATAGCCGGACCCACGACATCATCCGTGGCGGCCTGGATCGCTCGCCGATGTACACCGGCGTGATCGAAGGGGTAGGGCCGCGGTACTGTCCCAGCATCGAGGACAAGATCCACCGCTTTGCCAGCAAGGACAGCCACCAGATCTTCCTGGAACCGGAAGGGCTGACGACCAACGAGTTCTACCCCAACGGTATTTCCACCAGCCTGCCGTTCGACGTGCAACTTGCCCTGGTGCATTCGATCCGCGGCATGGAGAACGCGCACATCCTGCGCCCCGGCTACGCCATTGAGTACGATTACTTCGATCCGCGTGCCCTCAAGGCCTCGCTGGAGTCCAAGGCCATCAGCGGCTTGTTCTTCGCCGGGCAAATCAACGGCACCACCGGCTACGAAGAAGCCGCTGCCCAGGGCCTGCTGGCCGGGATCAATGCCGGCTGCTTCGTACGGGAGCGCGATGCCTGGACTCCCCGGCGGGACCAAGCCTATCTTGGGGTTCTGGTCGATGATCTGATCACCCGTGGGGTCTCGGAACCGTACCGAATGTTCACCAGCCGCGCCGAGTTCCGTTTGAGCCTGCGTGAAGATAATGCCGATATGCGACTGACCGAGGCCGGTCGGGAGCTGGGTGTGGTCGATGATGTGCGCTGGGATGCATTTAACCGGAAACGCGATGCTGTTTCACGTGAAACAGAGCGGCTGAAGGGTACCTGGGTGAATCCGAGCATCCTGCCGGAAGCCGATGCCGTGCCGCTGCTGGGCAAAGCGATCGAGCGCGAGTACAACCTCGCCGATCTGCTGCGCCGTCCCGCTGTCACGTACGAAGCGCTGATGGCGCTGCAGGACGGCAAGTTCGCACCTGCCCAGGCACTCGATGCCGATCCTCTGCTGGTCGGGCAGATTCGCGAGCAGATCGAGATTGGTATCAAGTACCACGGCTACATCGCGCGGCAAGCCGCAGAAGTGGACAAGCTCGAAGCCAACGAATCCACCCGCCTGCCCGAGGATTTCGACTACACGGAAGTGCGCGGCCTTGGCATCGAGGTGGGCCAGAAGCTGAACCAGCACCGGCCCGAGACCCTCGGCCAGGCATCGCGAATTTCTGGCGTGACGCCGGCTGCGATTTCGCTGCTGCTGGTCCATCTGAAAAAGAAGGGCATGGGGYGTGCCAAGTCCGACTCCAGCCAAGAGGCCGCCTGAGTGAGGAACCAACGTTACGCGGCCGTGGATGACGCCGACCAGCGCCGCCGCCTGGAGGCCGGCTTGTCCGCCATCGGCCTGGCGGTCTCCGCGAGCCAGATCGATCAGTTGTTTGCCTACCTGGCACTGCTGCGCAAATGGAATGCCATCTATAACCTGACCGCCATCCGTCATCCCGACGAGATGTTGACGCACCACATGCTCGACTCGCTGGCCGCCGTGCCGGCGCTGGCCCAAGCGGCTCGCGCCGCGGCGGTAGAGGAGGGCGCGCGTGGCCGGGTGCTGGACGTGGGTTCGGGTGGCGGCATGCCTGGTCTGCCGCTGGCCATCACGTGTCCCGACCTGTCGGTGCTGATGGTCGACATCGTGCAAAAGAAAACCGCTTTCCTCACGCAGTGCCGGGCACAGCTCGGCCTGTCCAACGCCGCCGCCCACTGGGGCCCGGTCGAGAAGCTGGAAGACGACAAGGGGTATGCAGTCATTACGTCTCGTGCGTTTGCCGAGCTGAGCGATTTTGCATCGCTCGCCGGCCACCTGCTGGCGCCGGGCGGCAAGCTGATTGCCATGAAGGGCGTTTATCCTCAGCCCGAACTCGATCGCATGGAAGCGGCCGGCCTGATGGCCGAGTGGCAGGTCGAGGCAATACCGCGCCTGACCGTGCCGGAACTGGACGCAGAACGTCACCTGGTGGTGCTGTCGCGCCGCTGACCCGGCCGGTGGTTGTCGCCGGCGCCCACCCCCGGCAGGTAGAAATCAAGCAGGAGCAGCAGGAACATATGGCCAAGGTATTCGTGATCGCAAACCAGAAGGGCGGCGTCGGCAAGACCACCACCACGGTGAACCTTGCCGCCGGCTTGGCGGCACAGGACCAGCGTGTGTTGCTGATCGACCTGGATCCCCAGGGCAACGCCTCGATGGGTTCCGGCATCGACAAGCAGTCGCTCGAGCACAGCGTCTACCAGGTGCTGGTTGGCTTGTCGACGGTGAGCCAGGCACGCCAGCATTCCGAATCCGGCAAGTACGACGTGCTGCCCGCCAACCGCGAACTGGCCGGCGCGGAAGTGGAACTGGTCGAACTGGACCAGCGCGAGAAACGTCTCAAGAACGCGATTGCCGAGGTCGATGCCGAATACGATTTCGTGCTGATCGATTGCCCGCCGTCGCTGTCGCTGCTGACCCTCAACGGGCTGTGCGCGGCCAACGGCGTGATCGTGCCGATGCAGTGCGAGTACTTCGCGCTGGAAGGGCTGTCCGATCTCGTCAATACCATCAAGCAGGTGCATGCCAACCTCAATCGCGACCTGAAGGTGATTGGCTTGCTCCGTGTGATGTTTGATCCACGCGTTACCTTGCAGCAACAGGTGTCGGCCCAGCTTGAGTCGCATTTTGGCGAGAAGGTGTTCAAGACCGTCATCCCGCGCAATGTGCGGCTGGCAGAAGCACCGTCCTATGGCATGCCGGGTGTGGCGTTCGATCCGTCGTCCAAGGGGGCCAAGGCCTACCTCGATTTCGGCGCCGAGATGATCGCGCGCGTCAAGCAACTCGACTGAACGCCGGGTTGAGAGTCACCGGGTTGAGAGTCACCGAATACAGGATACCGAGATGAGCACCGCGAAGAAGAAGGGCCTGGGCCGCGGACTGGAAGCCCTGCTGGGTGGGCCAGCCGAGATCGTCGACGCCGTGAAGCAGGAGGGTGCGCCCTCTGTGCTCCGTCTGGACCAGCTCCAGCCTGGCAAGTACCAGCCGCGCACGCGCATGGACGAAGGCGCGCTGCAGGAGCTGGCCGCGAGCATCCGTGCCCAAGGCCTGATGCAGCCGATCCTGGTGCGCCGCGTTGCCGAGCCGGACCGCTACGAGATCATTGCTGGCGAGCGCCGCTTCCGCGCCTCCAGGATCGCCGGGCTCGAAGAGGTGCCGGTACTGGTCAAGGACGTGGCCGACGAAGCCGCGGCCGCGATGGCGCTCATCGAGAATATCCAGCGTGAAGACCTCAACCCGCTGGAAGAAGCGCAAGGCATCATGCGCCTGGTGCGCGAATTCAATTTCACCCACGAGCAGGCAGCGGAATCGGTGGGGCGCTCGCGCAGCGCGGTGTCCAACCTGCTGCGTCTGCTGAACCTGGCCCAGCCGGTGCAGACCATGCTGATGGCGGGCGACCTCGACATGGGCCACGCCCGTGCGCTGCTCTCCGCTGACGGCGCCAACCAGATCACGCTCGCCAATCAGATCGTTAACAAACGTTTATCGGTGCGCGAGACCGAAAAGCTGGTAGCCTCCACCCTCAAGCCCTTTGACCTCAGGTTGCAGAAGCCGAACAACGGCGCGCCGGCGCGCGACGTGGCACGTCTTGAGGAAGAACTATCCGACGTGCTTGGCCTGCCKGTGCAGATCAAGCTGGGCGTGCGGGGCAAAGGCCAGCTCACCATTCACTTCACCAGCAATGATGCGCTCGACGGTGTGCTGACACGCCTGCGCGAGCCCGGCGAAAGCCAGTCACCCGCCTGAGCGGGATTTCCCAAAAATAGTGCGCGATTAACGGTCGGTGCGGCTGTGCAGCGGCTTGGTGCAATTTGGTGCCGGCCGGTTCTGGCTCGGCGCGCGCACGCCTGTGTAAGGTCTGTGCAAGGCCGATAAACGATCATGGTGCGCCGCCAGCCCTAGGCAGCTCAATTACCTGGCGCGTTATTGTTGGGCGTCGGCCGCGCACGCAATATGGGTTCGTGGCGATTGCAAGTGAAATGCGGACTGTTGCAAGGCGTCTGTAAGCAGATTGACTCGCATGGTGCATTCCTCGTAAAATCGTGCGGTTTGAATTCCGGCCGGTCCAGAAAAGTTCCGGGGCGGATTAAACAACAAGCAGCAACGAGCAAAGGCAATAGCAGGTGGTTTCAGATCGTCAGGATGCCGGCCGGAAAACCGACTGGCAGACGCGTGATGCCTGGGAAGACGAGGCAGAACGCGAAGAAGAGGCGGTCGATCCGCTGTCGCGCGTCGAGGCGGAAACGCTGTTCGGCGAGCGCGCGCTGCGCCCTTCGCGCATGACGCCCGGCAGGGTCGTGCTGGCGCAGGTTGCGGTTACCTTGTTGTCGGCCATTGCCTGGCGACTCTTTGCTGGCGGCAACGCCGGTGCGGCGGGTTGGTCGGCACTATTCGGTGGCACGGTGTGTTTCGTGCCCAGCGGTTTCTTCGCGCTGCGACTCTGGATGGCGCGCGAACGTCCCTCGATCAGCGGACTGGTGGTCGGCGAGGCGATCAAGGTGTTTGCCACCGCCGGGTTGTTCGTCCTGGTGGTGGTGCTGTACAGCGAGTTGCGCTGGGTACCGATGCTGGTCACGTTCCTGCTTGTGCTCAAGACTTACTGGGTCGCGCTGGCGATTCGCTGAGGTTGTGCCCCAGGGTGGGCCGGCCAGGCGCGGTAGGTCGGATAAGTGTGCTTCTCGTCGAAGTGGGGCACGAAAACAGAATATCAAGATGTTTTTGCGTGGCGCGTCACAACAGTGAAGCGCGGCGTGGATAAGGTTCAAACGAGCTTGCCCGCGGTGACCAGCAAAGTGTGCTGAAGGCGGTGCAAGAAGCGTACCGGCAAATGCCGGCAACTGGTTTCGCAATATTACGGTTCGTTTCGACATGTCAGCTGCTCAAGGCGCCGAACAGGCCCTCACCCCCTCCGGCTATATCGCCGAACACTTGCAGAACCTCAACACGGTTGGCGGCAAGCAAGCCTCCGTCGTTGACTTCAGCGTCCTTAACTACGACACCGTGTTCTGGTCGGTGCTGTGCGGTGCCATCGCCGTGATTTTCCTGTACGCCGCCGCGCGCCGCGCGACCGCTGGCGTGCCGGGCCGCTTCCAGGCTTTCGTCGAAATGATCGTCGAGATGGTCGACGACCAGGCCAAGGGCATCATCCATGGCGACCGTTCCTTCATCGCGCCGCTGGCACTGATGGTGTTCTGCTGGATCACGGTGATGAATGCCATCGACTTGATCCCGGTCGACTGGGTTACCGGCCTGAACGGCCTGCTGGGCATCTTCCACATCCATCTGCCGCACCACCGCGCGGTTGCCACGGCTGACCTGAACGGTACGCTGGGCATGTCGTGCGCAGTGCTGGTGCTGATGATCTATTACAGCTTCAAGATCAAGGGCGTGGGCGGCTTCGCCCATGAACTGCTGTCGGCCCCGTTCGGCGCCAAGTGGTACCTGGCCCCGTTCAACCTGATCCTGAACCTGATTGAATTCCTGGCCAAGGCGGTTTCGCTGGGCATGCGGTTGTTCGGCAACATGTACGCCGGCGAACTGGTGTTCCTGCTGATCGCGCTGCTGGGTTCCATCTGGACGTTCGGTGCGGACCTCTCCGCGCTGGGCTTCGTCGGTCATGTGCTGGCCGGTACGGTATGGGCGATCTTCCACATCCTGATCGTTCTGCTCCAGGCTTTCATTTTCATGATGCTGACGCTGGTGTACATCGGCCAGGCACACGATCACCACTGATTTAAGTTTTTCGGTTTTTCGGTTTTTTGGTTCTAAGTCTCTTCTCAATTAAAGGAGTAGTCATGCAAGCATATCTCGCCAACATCCAGGGTCTGACCGCCATCGGTATCGGCATCATCATCGGTCTGGGCGCAATCGGCGCCTGCCTGGGTATCGCCCTGATGGGTGGCAAGTACATCGAAGCGTGCGCACGTCAGCCTGAACTGATGAACCCGCTGCAAACCAAGATGTTCCTGCTGGCTGGCCTGATCGACGCAGCATTCCTGATCGGCGTGGGCGTTGCAATGCTGTTCGCATTCGCCAACCCGCTGCTGGCTGTCATCAAGTAATTCTTTTCGGTCTGCATGATGCTGACGGGCGGCGCGGGCCACTTAGCCTGGCCGCCCTTGCGCATTTATCTGTAGTTTGATTACCGAAAGGAACACACCATGAATCTGAACGCAACGTTTTTTGCGCAGATGGTCGTGTTCTTCATCCTGTGGTGGGTAGTTGCCAAATTCATTTGGCCGCCGCTGGTGAAGGCGCTCGACGAACGCGCAAAGAAGATCGCCGATGGCCTCGCCGCCGCCGAAAAAGGCAAGGCTGAGCTCGAACTCGCCAACAAGCGTGTGGACCAGGCCCTGGCCGAAGCCCGCACCGAAGGCGCTCAACGCGTCGCTGACGCCGAGAAGCGCGCTCAGCTGACCGCTGACGAGATCAAGCAAAACGCCCAGGCAGAAGCCGCACGCATCATTGCCCAGGCCAAGGCCGAAGCCGAACAGCAAGTTACCCGCGCGCGCGAGCAATTGCGCGACCAGGTCGCCGTGCTGGCCGTCAAGGGTGCCGAGCAGATCCTCAAGCGCGAAGTGAACGCGCAGGTCCACGCGGATCTGCTCAATCAACTCAAGGCTGAGCTCTAATCATGGCTGAAACCGCAACCATTGCCCGTCCCTACGCCGAGGCGCTGTTCCGCGTCGCGACCGAATCGAGCGGCAATCTGGATGCATGGTCCGAGCTGGTGTCGGAAATGGGGCAAGTTGCCGCCAATCCCGACATGAAGGCGGTGGCTGGCGATCCGAACGTGCACGGCGACAAGCTGGGCGCACTGTTCCTGTCGGCCCTGAAGTCTCCGGTCAACGACGAAGCCAAGCGCTTCGTCAGCCTGCTGGTGGATAACCACCGCCTGTCGGTATTGCCGGAAATCGCCGAGCAGTTCCATGCGCTCAAGAACGACCGTGAAGGGTCGGCTGATGTCGAGATCACGAGTGCCTTCCCCATTGAGGGCGCAAGCCTGACCGACCTCGTCGCCGCGCTCGAACGCAAGTTCGGCCGCAAGCTGCAGCCCTCGGTTGCGGTGGACCCGTCGCTGATTGGCGGCGTGCGCGTCAAGGTCGGCGACGAAGTGCTCGACACCTCCGTGCGTGCGCGCCTGGCAGCAATGCAAGTGGCGCTGACCGCATGATGCGCGAGAAGCGCACCAGCCGACGGATTGAAGAATTAGGAGCATTGTGATGCAACTGAACCCCTCAGAAATCAGCGAGCTGATCAAGTCCCGCATCTCGGGTCTTGGCGCCGACGCTGAAGTGCGCAACACCGGCACGGTGATTTCCGTGACCGATGGTATCTGCCGCGTGCACGGCCTGTCTGGCGTGATGCAGGGCGAGATGCTGGAATTCCCCGGTAACACGTTCGGTCTGGCACTGAACCTCGAGCGCGACTCTGTCGGCGCCGTGGTGCTGGGCGACTACGAACACATTTCCGAAGGCGACCCGGTCAAGTGCACCGGCCGCATTCTGGAAGTGCCGGTTGGCAAGGAACTGCTGGGCCGCGTGGTCAACACGCTGGGTCAGCCGATCGATGGCAAGGGCCCGATCAACGCCAAAGAAACCGACGTGATCGAAAAGGTTGCCCCTGGCGTGATCGCACGTCAGTCGGTCAGCCAGCCAGTGCAGACCGGCCTGAAGTCGATCGACGCGATGGTGCCGATCGGCCGTGGCCAGCGCGAGCTGATCATTGGCGACCGCCAGACCGGCAAGACCGCCGTTGCTGTCGACGCGATCATCAACCAGAAGGGCAAGGGCGTTTTCTGCGTCTACGTGGCAATCGGTCAGAAGGCTTCGACCGTGAACAACGTGGTGCGCAAGCTCGAAGAACTGGGCGCGATGGAGTACACCATCGTCGTTGCTGCTACGGCTTCGGACTCTGCCGCCATGCAGTACCTGGCTGCCTACGCTGGTTGCACGATGGGCGAGTACTTCCGCGACCGCGGCGAAGACGCGCTGATCGTCTATGACGACCTGACCAAGCAAGCCTGGGCCTACCGCCAGGTGTCGCTGCTGCTGCGCCGCCCGCCGGGCCGCGAAGCTTACCCCGGCGACGTGTTCTACCTGCACTCGCGTCTGCTCGAGCGCGCAGCCCGCGTGAACGCCGACTACGTCGAGAAGTTCACCAAGGGCGCAGTGACCGGCAAGACCGGCTCGCTGACCGCGCTGCCCGTGATCGAAACGCAAGCTGGCGACGTGTCCGCTTTCGTGCCGACCAACGTGATCTCGATCACCGACGGCCAGATCTTCCTGGAAACCGACCTGTTCAACGCAGGTGTGCGCCCCGCAATCAACGCCGGTATCTCGGTGTCGCGCGTTGGTGGTGCCGCCCAGACCAAGGTCGTCAAGAAGCTGTCCGGCGGTATCCGTACCGACCTGGCCCAGTACCGTGAACTGGCTGCGTTCGCGCAGTTTGCTTCCGACCTGGACGATGCCACCCGCAAGCAGCTGGAGCGCGGCCGCCGCGTGACGGAACTGCTCAAGCAGGCTCAATACCTGCCGCTGCAGGTGTGGCAGCTGGCCGCGTCGCTGTACGCAGCCAACAACGGCTTCCTCGACAACGTGGAAGTGAAGGACATTCTCCCGTTCGAGAAGGGCCTGCACGACCATCTGAAGACCAAGTACGCCGACCTCGTCAGCCGCATCGAAGATTCCAAGGATCTGTCGAAGGAAGACGAAGCCACCCTGCGTGCCGCGATCGAGGATTTCAAGAAGTCCGCCGCGTTCTAACCGCGCAATTCCACGAAACTGCGCCGGCACCGTTGCCATGACGGTGCCGGTGCGGCACGAATGGAGAGGAAGATATGGCCGGAACGAAAGAAATTCGAACCAAGATCAAGAGCGTGCAAAACACGCGCAAGATCACCAAGGCGATGGAGATGGTCGCCGCGTCCAAGATGCGCAAGGCGCAGGAACGGATGCGCAACGCCCGTCCCTATGCTGAGAAAGTGCGCAATATCGCGGCGCACCTGGCTGCGGCCAACCCCGAGTTMAAGCACCCCTTCATGGTGGCACGCGACATCAAGCGCGCCGGCATGATCGTGGTAACGACGGACAAGGGGCTGTGCGGCGGCATGAACACGAACGTGCTGCGTGCGGTAACCAATGAGCTGCGTGAGCTGCAAAGCCGCGGCGTGGAGGTGCAGAGCACCGCCATTGGTTCCAAGGGCTTGCAGTTCATGGGCCGCATCGGCGCCAAGGTGCTCTCGCACGTGGTGCACCTCGGTGACACCCCGCATCTGGAAAAACTGATCGGTGCCATTAAGGTCCAGCTCGACGCCTTCACCAATGGTGAAGTCGATGCTGTGTACCTGGCTTACACCAAGTTCATCAATACGATGAAGCAGGAGCCGATGGTGGAGCAGCTGCTGCCGCTTCCCGCCGACAAGTTTGCCCAGACCGAAGATGAAAAGCGCGCCTACTCGTGGGATTACATCTACGAGCCCGACGCACAGACCGTAGTGGAAGAACTGTTGGTCCGCTACGTCGAAGCGCTGGTGTACCAGGCCGTGGCCGAAAACATGGCGTCCGAGCAATCGGCGCGCATGGTGGCCATGAAGGCGGCATCCGACAATGCCAAGAACGTGATCGGCGAACTGCAACTGGTCTACAACAAGACCCGTCAGGCAGCGATTACCAAGGAACTGTCGGAAATCGTCAGCGGTGCCGCAGCCGTCTAAGGCGTCAAGTATTCAAGCTATCGGAGATACGAAATGAGTATCGGAAATATTGTGCAGTGTATTGGCGCCGTGGTGGACATCGAGTTCCCCCGCGACGCGCTGCCTAAGGTCTACGAAGCGCTCGTGCTGGAAGACAGCAACGAAGCCTCGTTCGCCGAGAAGGGCCTGACCTTCGAAGTGCAGCAACAGCTGGGTGACGGCGTGGTGCGTACCATTGCCCTCGGCTCGTCGGACGGCCTGCGCCGCGGCATGGCAGTGAAGGGCACTGGCGCCCCGATCTCGGTGCCCGTCGGTCACGGCACGCTGGGCCGCATCATGGACGTGCTGGGTCGTCCCATCGACGAAGCCGGCCCGATCGCTTCGGACGAGCTGCGCTCGATCCACCAGAAGGCCCCGAAGTTCGATGAACTGTCGCCTTCGGTTGACCTGCTCGAAACCGGCATCAAGGTGATCGACCTGGTGTGCCCGTTCGCAAAGGGCGGCAAGGTGGGTCTGTTCGGTGGCGCCGGCGTCGGCAAGACCGTGAACATGATGGAGCTCATCAACAACATCGCCAAGCAGCACAGCGGTTTGTCGGTGTTCGCCGGCGTGGGCGAGCGTACCCGTGAAGGGAACGACTTCTACCACGAAATGAAGGACTCGAACGTTCTCGACAAGGTGGCCATGGTGTTCGGCCAGATGAACGAGCCGCCGGGCAACCGTCTGCGCGTGGCACTGTCCGGCCTGACCATGGCCGAGAAGTTCCGCGACGAAGGCCGTGACATCCTGTTCTTCGTCGACAACATCTACCGCTACACGCTGGCCGGTACCGAAGTGTCCGCACTGCTGGGCCGTATGCCTTCCGCAGTGGGTTACCAGCCGACGCTGGCCGAGGAAATGGGCAAGCTGCAAGAGCGCATCACCTCGACCAAGACTGGCTCGATCACGTCGATCCAGGCCGTGTACGTGCCTGCGGATGACTTGACCGACCCGTCGCCTGCTACCACCTTCCTGCACCTGGACTCGACCGTCGTGCTGTCGCGTGACATCGCCGCGCTGGGTATCTACCCGGCAGTCGATCCGCTCGACTCGACCTCGCGTCAGCTGGACCCGCAAGTCGTGGGTCAAGAGCACTACGACGTGGCCCGTCGCGTGCAGCAAACGCTGCAACGCTACAAGGAACTGCGCGACATTATCGCGATTCTGGGCATGGACGAACTGTCGCCGGAAGACAAGCAGTCGGTGTCGCGCGCTCGTAAGATCCAGCGTTTCCTGTCGCAGCCCTTCCACGTTGCGGAAGTGTTCACGGGTTCGCCGGGCAAGTACGTCACGCTGAAGGAAACCATCCGCGGCTTCAAGATGCTGGTGGACGGCGAGTGCGATCACCTGCCGGAGCAAGCGTTCTACATGGTCGGCTCGATCGACGAAGCCTTCGAGAAGGCCAAGAAGCTCCAGTAAGCGGCGTCTTTCGCTGCCAGCGCCGTAGTGGCGGCCTAGCCACGGACAGCGATGTCCGGGGCGGCCGCGCTCAGCACGGCAGCGGAATACTTGCTTCCTGGCAACGGGAAGCCGAAGCTTTCAGGGACTAAAGGAATTCACATGGCAACCATTCTTGTAGACGTCGTCAGCGCCGAATCGTCGATCTTCTCCGGTCAGGCGAAGTTCGTGGCACTGCCGGGCGAGTCGGGCGAGTTGGGTATCCTGCCGGGCCATACGCCGCTGATTACGCGTATCCAGCCGGGCGCGGTGCGCATCGAGAAGGAAGACGGCAGCGAAGAGTTCGTGTTCGTGGCCGGCGGGATTCTCGAAGTCCAGCCCAAGCACGTCACCGTGCTGGCAGACACCGCTATCCGCGGCAGCGACCTCGACGAAGCCAAGGCGCAGGAAGCCAAGCGCGCCGCCGAAGAGCTGATGCAGAACCAGAGCAGCGATCTCGACCTGGCACGTGCCCAGAGCGAGCTTGCCGTGGCAGCAGCACAGCTGGCCGCCATCGCGCGCCTGCGCCGGAAACGGTAAGAAAAGCAGGGCCGCCGCAGCTGTTGTTTTTTTGGCGGCGGCGAAAAAAAGGCAGCTGCGAGGCTGCCTTTTTTTATGCCAACGACTATTCTGTCGGCTCAGGACAAAAAAAAAGCGCGCGGGCCGGGGAGGCACCGCGCGGACGGGAAAATCCCTTCGAGGGGTCAATTCGAAGGAACGGGTAAGGTCCAGGTCAACCAACAGACGCTAACCACATTCTTGGTGGTCCAGCACTCGGTCAGGCGGTATTGATCGCATTCAGACGATCCAACCAGCCGGAACCGGCAAGCGCCAACATCATCTCAACCTGGTACACCGATCACAGGCATCGCCTGTGATCCGGTCAATCTGGGTGGGAATGCTTCCTTAGGCTTTCTTCCATGACGCCCTCCCTTTCTGCTGGGGGAGGGAACGCCTTTCACAAAAACTGATTGTGTTGAAGCATTGTGGGGGAAACTTTTGGGGATGGCAGTAACAAAATGTATCGGTTTGCAAGAAGTTGAAAGCGCGGTAACTAAATAAGCGTCTAAATAGGCATAAATGGGCACGTTAGACCACGTGCCACCGCACTCGCCGCCAGGCGGCGGGAACATCACTGCGCGGCGCGGGTCCGATAGCTTTCGCTGATCCTGCCATCCGCCTTGCGGTCCGGCCATCCACTGCCATGCCGCTTTCCTTCCCCTTTCCCCCTTTTTACCGCTCTGCCCAGGCCTCCGTCGATATCGCGAGAGGCCTTGTCCAGCATAGGCTGGCGGCGCTGCTGGCCACGTCTTTCATGGCGGCTGGCCAGGCTGGCGCGGCTGAGCCGCAAGCCCCCACTGGCGCGCTCTGGCAAGGCGAGCTCGACGGCCACATACAGGTCTCGCTGACGATATTTCCGCGCGCGGGCACTGGTGGAGTCGACGGCACGGCCCGTTACGATTCAATGCTTGCCTCCGCACCGCGTCAACTCGATGGCCAATTGACATCCGACGGACGGCTGAGCGTGCGCGAGCGTGCCACTGGCCAGGCGCCTGTTGAGTATCCCGAAGCCCGCGATGGTGCACGTTTCGAGGGCACCGTCTCCTCCGATGGGTTGAGTGTCAGTGGGGAATGGATGAATACCGACGGGTCCCGCCGCCAGGCATTGACGCTCACGCGCAAGGCAATCTATCGCGAGCGCACCGTGAATGTGGCTGGTGCACGTCTTACCGAACGCTATCCCGAAACCGGCCGCCCGCATGTGGATGCGCTCATTACGTCGCTCCGTGCCAGCGGCTGCGGCCAGGGCGAACAGGAATGCCGTAGCGCGATCGAGGTAATGCGGCTGGATGCCGGCAACGTCAGCCTGCTGCGCACCACCTGGCGCTACAGCGGTGGCGCGCATGGCAGCCTTGACTTCGTGAGTGGCACGTGGCGGCGTCGCGGCCCGGCGGGTGCAATGGCATCCGCGCCAACTGCCCCGCCGGTCTATCGCCGGGTCGGGCTTGCCGATCTCCTGCAGCCGGGCGAGGCCTGCTTGCAAAAACTTAACGACGAGCTACAAGCCGCACTGAAGCGGCAGGGCGCGGCCGAGCCCGCGCGTGGCGCGCTTGATGCACAAGCGCTGCAGGAATCGCGCGTTCCGTTTACCCTGTACCGCGGCGGCGTGGTGCTGCACTACGCCCCCTACGCGGTCGGCCCATTTGCGCAGGGCGCCTACCAGGCAGCGGTGCCGTTCGCGCGGCTGGGCAGTTGCGCCCGCCCGGCCGGTGCCGGCCGCGACCAGTCCCCCGAACCCAACGAGAAGGAATCGACGTGAGCGAGATGCAGACAGCCATTCGCGGCATGCTGGCGATGAAGACGGTAGCAGTGGCCGGCCTGTCCGGGCACCCGGACCGGCCCAGCCATGAAGTAGCCGCCTACCTGCAGCGCCACGGCTATCGCATTGTCCCCGTCAATCCGCGCCATGCGGGTGAGCGCATCCTGGGCGAGACCTGCTACGCCAGCCTCGCCGACGCCGCCGCGGCCTTGGCCAAGTCCGGGCAGCGCATTGATTGGGTCGATATCTTCCGCCGCGCCGCCGATGTGCCGCCGGTGGTCGAGGATGCCATCGCGATCGGCGCCCGCGGCGTCTGGCTGCAACTCGGCATTGTCCATGATGCGGCTTTTGCCCGGGCCGCCGCCGCCGGGTTGCTGGCGGTGCAGGACCGCTGCAGCAAGATCGAGCTGATGCGACAGGCCGCCTGATCCCGCTAAACTAGTCACCTTAGCTCCGAATCTAGCTCTGAATCTAGTTCCCAATCTCACCCTCAACCCCGCCTCAAGCAGCCATGGCCATCGATCCCCAGCTTCTCGACTACTACCGCCGGCTCTCCGAACGCTACGCCGGGCAGCCCGAGCCGGCCGGTGCCGCCGGCCGCCGCGCGCGCTTCGCCGAGATCGCGGCGACCTCGGTCGTGCCCGACCCGGAGGGCATCAAGTCCACCGACATGGAGCTGGCGCTACCCGGCCGCACGCTGGCGGCGCGATTGTTCTGCCCGGAAGGCGTGGCCGAGCCGCGCCTGATTGTCTATTTCCATGGCGGCGGCTGGGTGGTGGGTTCGCATGACACGCATCACAGCGTGGCAGCGCTGCTCGCCGCCGACACCGGCTGCGCGGTGGCCAGTGTGGATTACCGGCTGGCACCGGAGCATCCGTTCCCCACGCCGTGCGACGACGCGCTGCAGGCGGTGCTGTGGTTCGCCGAGCAACGCGTCCGGTTGCGCCTGGATGCAGGCTTCCTGGCCGTGGCGGGCGACAGCGCGGGCGGGCACCTGGCCGCGCAGGCCGCGCGCTGGGCCAATGCGCATGGGCGTCCCGGCCTGGTCAACGCCCAGTTGCTGATCTATCCCGTGGCCGCGCCCGTGCTGGCCAGCGAAAGCTATCGCGCCTTTGCGGATGGCCCCGGCCTCACCCGCGACGAGATGGCCTGGTTCTGGACGGAGTTCATCGGCGCCGAGCGCCTTGCCGCTGGCGCCGCCATCGAAGACACGCGCATCCACCTGATGGGCGCCGCGCCACAGCACCTGCCTCCGGCCAGCGTGGTGGTGGTTGCCGCCCACGACGTGCTGCGCGACGACGGCCTGGCCTACGCTGACTATCTGGTGCGCTACGGCGCGCCGGTGATCACGCTGGAGGCGAGCGGGATGACGCATGGCTTTGCCCGCCTGCAGCCCGATGCCCCGCGCGCGCGCGAATGGATGCGCCGCGCAGCGCAGGCCTTCAAGGAACTGGCGGCGGACATCTAAGCTGCCGGCGGCGGCCGGCCATCCCGTAAAATGGCGGTCTTACGAGGATGACCATGACCGCATTGCAGAACGATACCTTCCTGCGCGCGCTGCGCCGGCAACCGACCGAGTACACCCCGCTGTGGCTGATGCGTCAGGCGGGGCGCTATCTGCCCGAATACAATGCTACGCGCGCTCGCGCCGGCAGCTTCCTGGGCCTGGCCAAGAACCCGGCCTACGCGACCGAAGTTACCCTGCAGCCCCTCGAGCGCTATCCGCTCGACGCGGCCATCCTCTTCTCCGACATCCTGACCGTGCCCGATGCCATGGGCCTCGGGCTGTCGTTTGCCCAGGGCGAGGGTCCGCGCTTTGCCCACCCGTTGCGCACCGAAGGCGACGTCAAGAAGCTGGCGGTGCCGGACATGGCCTCGCTGTCCTACGTGTTCGACGCGGTCAGCGAGATCCGCCGGGCACTGGTGCAGGATGGCCGCCAGCGCGTGCCGCTGATCGGCTTCTCGGGCAGCCCCTGGACGCTGGCCTGCTACATGGTCGAGGGTGCGGGCTCCTCCGATTTCCGCACGGTCAAGGCGATGATGTACAGCCGCCCCGACCTGATGCACCGCATCCTGGAGATCAACGCGCAGGCCGTGTCGGCCTACCTGAATGCGCAGATCGAGGCAGGTGCGCAAGCCGTGATGCTGTTTGACACCTGGGGCGGCACATTGGCCGACGGCATGTACCAGACGTTCTCCCTGGCCTATATGCGCAAGGTGCTGGCCGGCCTGAAGCGCGAGCACAACGGCGAGCAGGTGCCAGCCATCGTGTTTACCAAGGGCGGCGGCTTGTGGCTGGAGGCGCTCACCGAGATCGGCGCCGACGCGCTTGGTCTGGACTGGACGGTCAATTTGACGCAGGCGCGCCGCCGCACTGGCGGCAAAGTGGCACTGCAGGGCAATATCGACCCCAATGTGCTGTTTGCGCCGGAAGCCGCGATTCGCGAGCAGGTGCGTGGCGTGCTCGACAGCTATGCCGCCGGCGGCGGCAGCGACGGACACGTCTTCAACCTCGGCCACGGCATTTCCCAGTTCACCCCGCCCGAGAATGTGACGGTGCTGGTGGACGAGGTGCATCGCTACAGCCGTCAGCTGCGCACCGCGGCAAGGTGACAGCCGGTGCACGTCTTCCCTCCCATCAGGGGGTACCGCCTGTGCGGCGCAGCGAGCCGGCCTCGCGCGCCGCACCCAGACGGGCAGGTGCCGGGGGAGGCTTGCCCGAAGCGCTGTCAAGTAAACTATTTTGCAATATTTCGCCCTTTCGGTGCCGGTTCGCGCTTGTCAAGGCTTGACTTATGCACATCAATGGGTTTTCCGCAGTGCAAGAGCGGGTTAGTCCCTAACTCATCTGAGGGAGGTCGCCAAGTCCTTGATTTACAAGGCATTGCATCTGGTCACACACAGGCTGGAATGCCCGTGGGAGCCTTGTTTCACGGGGCTTGGCGGGAACTCCGGGCGAGTTTTCAACAAAGTTATCCACAGGCGGTGCCCGGGGCCGGGAAAACCAGCCATCTATCATCGACTTAGGGGCACATTTGAAGCGTTACTTTAAGTTGATGTTGCACCGCACACTGAATTTGTCTGGGAAGAGGCTCAGCCTCGGCCTGCACTTGCTTTGGGCTTTCTCGCCCCATTCTGGACCGTACCCACCGCTGCGCTGGATGATCGGCCCGGGAGGCGCGGTGTGACGTCACCGGGGATCCCCGAGCAAACCGCGCTGGCCGTGGCGCCCACCGGCGGCGCACCGCTGGCCGTCGTGCGGGTGGCGCTCGATACGCCGGCTGACGATGTCTTCGATTACCTTGCTGGCCCGGAAGTCCAGCCCGGCGAACTGGTCACGGTGCCGTTCGGCCGCCGTACGCTGGTCGGCGTGGCCGTATCGCGTTGCGCGCACTCCGATGTACCCGCCGGCAAGCTGCGCTCTGTCGCACAGCGCCTGGACTGGCTGCCACCGCTTGGCGCCCACTGGATCGCGCTGGCAGGCTTTGCCGCTCGCTATTACCACCGCTGCCTGGGCGAAGTCATGCTGCCCGCGCTGCCTCCGGCCCTGCGCGAGGCCGACGGCTGGGCGCGGCTGGCACTGCGAGCCCGCAGCGAACACTACCGCGTGGCCCCGGGGCAGGGCGAGGCGCTGTTGGCGGCGGTGCCGCCGCGCGCCCGCACCGTGCTGGCGCTGGCTCGGGCGCTGGTGGCTGCCGCCGGGGAAGTGCGGACGGTATCCGCCGCCGAGGCGCGTGCGCTCTGCAGCGCGGCGCCCTCGCGCCTGGCGGAGTGGGCCGAGGCCGGCTGGGTGATCTCCGAGCGGGCCGACCAGCCTTTGCTGGGCGCGCCCTCGGCTGCCGAGCCGTCCACCGCGCCGCCGCTGCACGAAGAGCAGCGCGTGGCCGTGGAAGCGATCGCGCAGGCCAAGGGATTCGCGCCGTTCCTGCTCCACGGCGTCACCGGCAGCGGCAAGACCGAAGTCTACCTGCACGCCATGGCCGAAGTGCTGGCGCGCGATGCGCAGGCGCAGGTGCTGATGCTGGTGCCCGAAATCAATCTCACGCCGCAGCTGCAGGGCCGTATTGCCTCGCGCTTTCCCCATCTGCCGCTGGCGGTGCTGCATAGCGGCCTGGCCGACCAGGAGCGCACGCTGCAATGGCTGGCGGCGCACCGCGGCGAGGCCCGCATCGTGCTGGGCACGCGGCTGGCGGTGCTGGCTTCGCTGCCGCACCTGGCGCTGATCGTGGTCGACGAGGAGCACGACACGTCCTACAAGCAGCAGGAAGGCCTGCGCTACTCCGCACGCGACCTGGCCGTATGGCGGGCCAAGCAGCTCGGCACGGCCGTGGTGCTGGGCTCCGCCACGCCGTCCATGGAGTCCTGGTGGCGTGCGGAGCAGGGCACCTACCGCAAGCTGGTGCTGCGTGAGCGGGCCCAGACCGATGCCACGCTGCCCACGGTGCGGCTGATCGACATCAACCAGGAACGCCAACGCCAGCGCGCCCTCTACGAAGGGCTGTCGGTGCCGTTGCTAAACGCCATCGAGGCCCGCCTGCAGCGTGGCGAGCAGAGCCTGCTGTTCCTGAACCGGCGCGGCTACGCCCCGGTGCTGGCCTGCGATAGCTGCGGCTGGCTCTCCGGATGCCCGCGCTGCTCGGCCTATATGGTGCTGCACCGGCCGGAGCGCCGACTGCGCTGCCACCATTGCGGGCTGGAATCCCCGGTGCCCCATCATTGCCCGGATTGCGGAAATGTGGATGTAGCACCACTTGGTAGGGGCACCCAGCGCATCGAGGAGGCCCTGGCTGCCCGTTTTCCGCAAGCGCGCATCGCCCGCATCGATGCCGATTCCACGCGCCGCAAGGGCAGCGCGCAGGCCATGTTCGATGAGGTCCATGCGGGCGAGGTCGACATCCTGGTCGGCACGCAGATGGTGGCCAAGGGGCACGACTTCCAGCGCGTGACCCTGGTCGGCATCGTCCATCCGGACGCCGCCATGTTCAGCCACGATTTCCGCGCGGCCGAGCATTTGTTTGCCTCCCTGATGCAGGTGGCCGGACGCGCCGGGCGGGCAGGGCTGGCGGGCGAGGTGCTGATCCAGACCCGCTATCCCGATGCATCGGCATTGCAGGCATTGGTACGCCATGACTATGATGGATTCGCGGCTACCCAGTTGCGCGAGCGCCGCCAGGCCGGGTTGCCCCCGTTTGCCTACCAGGTGCTCGTCACGGCCGACCATGCCGAACTGGAGCGTGCGCTGGCCTTCCTCCAGAGCGCGCGGAATCGGGCCGATGCGTGCCGGATGGCGCCGGAGGTGCAACTCCATGACCCGGTGCCGATGTCGATGGTGCGGGTGGCTAACCGGGAGCGCGCGCAAATGTTGGTGGAAAGCACCTCGCGCATTGCACTGCAAAGATTTATCAGCGAGTGGGTGCAAACTTTTGGCGAGGCGCTGGGCGATGCCAAGGGCGTGCGCTGGCAGTTGGAGATTGATCCCTTGCGTATCTGAGTGGGGTCCGGTTGCGCCACGGGCCGCGCAGCGCAAGGTACGGTGCAACCACTTTTCCTGATGTATCTGAGTGGTTGTACCTAGTTGCACCTTTGGTTTGCCCGGGAGTATGATCGCGCCAATCTGCCGGTTTCCCCGCAGTCAGGAAACCGGCGTCCGCGTCTTACGGAGAATCAAGCGCATGGCCACCACCACCCTCGGCGTCAAACTCGACGACGCCTCCCGCGAGCGCCTCAAGCGCGTTGCGCAGTCGATCGACCGCACACCGCACTGGCTGATCAAGCAGGCGATCTTCACGTATCTGGAGCAAGTCGAACGGGGCAACATCCCGCATGAGACCAGCGCCGCCGGTACGGGGAGCGAGGGTGCGGCGGACGGTGCCGACGCCTTTGACGGCGCGGCTGGTGACGGCGCGATGCAGCCTTTCCTGGAGTTTGCGCAGAGCGTGCAGCCGCAATCGGTGCTGCGCGCGGCCATCACCGCTGGCTATCGCCGCCCCGAGTCCGAGTGCGTGCCGGTGCTGCTTGAGCAGGCTCGCCTGCCACATCAGCAGGCCGAAGCCGCTCTCGCCATGGCCCGGACCCTGGCCACGCGGCTGCGCGAGCGCAAGGTCGGCACCGGCCGCGAAGGGCTGGTGCAGGGCCTGATCCAGGAGTTCTCGTTGTCCTCGCAGGAAGGCGTGGCGCTGATGTGCCTGRCCGAGGCGCTGCTGCGCATTCCCGACAAGGCCACCCGCGACGCGCTGATCCGCGACAAGATCAGCGGCGCCAACTGGCAGTCGCACCTGGGCCAGAGCCCGTCGGTGTTCGTCAATGCCGCCACCTGGGGCCTGCTGTTTACGGGCAAGCTGGTGGCCACGCATACCGAAGCCGGCCTGTCCAAGGCGCTGACCCGCATCATCGGCAAGGGCGGCGAGCCGCTGATCCGCAAGGGCGTGGACATGGCGATGCGCCTGATGGGCGAACAGTTCGTCACCGGCGAGACCATTTCCGAGGCGCTGGCCAATGCGCGCAAGTACGAGGCCGAGGGCTTCCGCTACTCCTACGACATGCTGGGCGAAGCGGCCATGACCGAGGCCGACGCGCAGCGCTACCTGGCCTCCTACGAGCAGGCCATCAACGCCATCGGCCAGGCTTCGCGCGGGCGCGGCATCTATGAAGGCCCTGGCATCTCGATCAAGCTCTCGGCGCTGCATCCGCGCTACAGCCGCGCGCAGCATGAGCGCGTCATCAGCGAGCTCTACGGCCGCCTCAAGTCGCTGACCTTGCTTGCCCGGCAGTACGACATCGGCATCAACATCGACGCCGAGGAAGCCGACCGCCTGGAAATCTCGCTCGACCTGCTGGAGCGCCTGTGCTTCGAGCCCGAGCTGGCCGGCTGGAACGGCATCGGCTTCGTGGTGCAGGGCTACCAGAAGCGCTGCCCCTTCGTGATCGATTACCTGATCGACCTGGCCCGCCGCAGCCGCCACCGCCTGATGATCCGCCTGGTCAAGGGCGCATACTGGGACAGCGAGATCAAGCGTGCCCAGGTGGACGGGCTGGAGGGCTATCCGGTCTACACGCGCAAGGTCTATACCGACGTGTCCTACGTGGCCTGCGCGCGCAAGCTGCTGTCGGTGCCGGACGTGATCTACCCGCAGTTCGCCACCCACAACGCCCACACGCTGGCGGCCATCTACCAGATCGCCGGCCACAACTACTACCCCGGCCAGTACGAGTTCCAGTGCCTGCACGGCATGGGCGAGCCGCTGTACGACCAGGTGGTCGGCCCGCTGGCCGACGGCAAGTTCAGCCGTCCGTGCCGGATCTACGCGCCGGTCGGCACGCATGAGACGCTGCTCGCCTACCTGGTGCGCCGCCTGCTGGAAAACGGTGCCAATACGTCCTTCGTGAACCGCATTGCCGACGACACCATCTCGCTGGACGAACTGGTGGCCGATCCTGTCACCGTGGTCGAGCGCATGCACGCCGAGGAAGGCGCGCTTGGCTTGCCGCACCCGCGTATCCCGCAGCCGCGCAACCTTTATGGAGAATCGCGGGCCAACTCCGCCGGTATCGACCTGTCCAACGAGCATCGCCTGGCTTCGCTGTCGTCGGCGCTGCTGGCCGGTACCAGCGAGGCCGTCAGTGCCGTGCCGCTGCTGGGCGTGGAAGCCGCCGCTGGCGCGGATGCCGGCCAGCCCGCACCGGTGCGCAACCCGTCCGACCTGCGCGACGTGGTCGGCCATGTCACCGAAGCCAGCATGGCCGAGGTGGAAGCCGCGCTGCAGGCCGCGGTGAACGCCGCGCCGATCTGGCAGGCGACCCCGGCCGATGTGCGCGCCGCCGCGCTGGAACGCGCCGCGGAACTGATGGAAGCGCAGATGCAGTCCCTGATGGGCATCATCGTGCGCGAGGCCGGCAAGACGTTCTCCAATGCCATCGCCGAAGTGCGCGAGGCGGTGGACTTCCTGCGCTATTACGCTGCGCAAGTGCGTGAAACCTTCTCCAGCGACACCCACCGCCCGCTCGGGCCGGTGGTCTGCATCAGCCCGTGGAATTTCCCGCTGGCCATCTTTACCGGCCAGGTCGCGGCAGCGCTGGCCGCCGGCAACACCGTGCTGGCCAAGCCCGCCGAGCAGACCCCGCTGATTGCCGCCCAGGCCGTGCGCTTGCTGCGCGAGGCTGGCGTGCCGGCTGGCGCCGTGCAGTTGTTGCCGGGCCGCGGCGAAACCGTGGGCGCCGCGCTGGTAGGCGACGCTCGCGTCAAGGGCGTGATGTTCACCGGCTCCACCGAAGTAGCGCGCCTGCTGCAACGCAGCGTGGCCGGCCGGCTGGACGCGGCTGGCCGCCCGGTGCCGCTGATCGCCGAGACCGGCGGCCAGAACGCGATGATCGTGGACTCCTCCGCGCTGGCCGAGCAGGTGGTTGGCGACGTGGTCAACTCCGCCTTCGACTCGGCCGGCCAGCGCTGTTCCGCGCTGCGCGTGCTGTGCCTGCAGGAGGACGTGGCCGACCGCGTGCTGGAAATGCTCAAGGGCGCCATGGACGAGCTCACCATGGGCAACCCGGACCGCTTGTCCACCGACGTTGGCCCGGTCATTGACGAAGAGGCGCGCGGCAACATCGTGCGCCATATCGACGCCATGCGCGCCAAGGGCCGCCGCGTCCACCAGGCCGACCCGAACGGCGCGGCCAGCGCGGCCTGCCGCAATGGCACGTTTGTGTCGCCAACGCTGATCGAGCTCGACAGCATCGAAGAGCTGCAGCGCGAAGTCTTTGGCCCCGTGCTGCACGTGGTGCGCTACCCGCGAGCTGGCCTCGACACGCTGCTTGCGCAGATCAACGGCACCGGCTACGGCCTGACCATGGGCATTCACACCCGCATCGACGAAACCATCGAGCACATCGTCGAGCGCGCGGAAGTGGGCAACCTCTACGTCAACCGCAATATCGTGGGTGCGGTGGTGGGCGTGCAGCCCTTCGGCGGCGAGGGCCTGTCCGGCACCGGCCCCAAGGCAGGCGGCCCGCTGTACCTGCACCGCCTGTTGTCGGTCTGCCCGCAGGACGCCGTGGCCCGCGTGGTGCGCGGCTCCGACACCGTCGGCGGCGCCGACGAGACCGGCCCGGTGCGCCGCACGCTGACCGAGGCGCTGGGTACGCTCAAGGCATGGGCCCAGCGCGAGAGCGCGGCGCCGCCTGAACTGGCGGCGGCGTGCGAGCGCTTTGCCGCGGCCTCGGCGGCCGGCCTGTCGGTCACGCTGCCCGGCCCCACCGGCGAGCGCAACACCTACACGCTGCTGCCGCGCGCCGCCGTGCTGTGCCTGGCCCAGCAGGAGACCGACCTGGCGGTACAGCTGGCGGCGGTACTGGCGGCTGGCAGCCAGGCCGTGTGGGTTGAAAGCCCCATGGCCCGGGCCCTGTTTGCGCGCCTGCCCAAGGCAGTACAATCGCGCGTCAGCCTGGTGGCCGACTGGTCGGCCAGCGACACCGGCTTCGACGCGGTCCTCCACCATGGCGATTCCGACCAGCTGCGCGCTGTGTGCGAACAGCTGGCCACGCGCCCCGGCCCGATCATTTCGGTGCAAGGCCTGGCACATGGTGAACCGAATATCGCCATCGAGCGTTTGTTGATCGAGCGTTCGCTGTCCGTCAATACGGCGGCAGCGGGCGGCAATGCGAGTTTGATGACGATCGGCTAACCGCCGGGCGTCGATCGAAGCGACGCGAGGCAGCGGTGATCCCGCAAACCTCGCGTATTTGAAAATCGGGGAGCGTTTCGCGCCACACCCGKACGCGTCCAAAAACGCAGCAAAGGCTATAGAGAATAGCTACCAAGGAGAACAGATGAACTCGACTTTCCACAAGACGGCCCTCACCGTTGCCCTGTCCGTCGCTGGCCTGTGCGCCACCTCGGCCGCCTTCGCCCAGGCGCAGGAAATCAAGCTGGGCTTTGCCGCGCCGATGACCGGCGGCCAGGCGCAATACGGCAAGGACATGCAGAACGGCGTCGTCCTCGCCATCGAGGAAATGAACGCGACCAAGCCCAAGATCGGCGGCAAGGACGTCAAGTTCGTACTGCTCTCTGAAGACGACGCGGCAGACCCCAAGACCGGCTCGGTGGTCGCGCAAAAGCTGGTCGACAATGGCATCCAGGGCATGCTGGGTCACTTCAACTCGGGCACCAGCATCCCGGCGTCGATGGTCTACAACCGCGCTGGCATCCCCCAGATCGCCATGGCAACGGCGCCTGAGTACACCCGCCAGGGCTTCAAGACCACCTTCCGCATGATGACCTCCGACACCCAGCAGGGCTCGGTGATCGGTGCCTTCGTGGTGAAGAAGCTGGGCGCCAAGAACATCGCCATCGTCGACGACCGCACCGCCTACGGCCAAGGCCTGGCCGACGAGTTCGAGAAGGCCGCCAAGGCCGCCGGCGGCAAGATCGTGCGCCGCGAGTTCACCAACGACAAGGCGGTGGACTTCAAGGCCGTGCTGACCAACATCAAGCGCAGCAACCCGGACRTGATCTTCTTTGGCGGCGCCGAGACGCAATCCGCGCCGATGGCCAAGCAGGTCAAGGAACTCGGCATGAAGTCGCCGGTGGTGTCGGGCGAAATGTCGAAGACCGACAACTTCCTCAAGCTGGCGGGCCCTGCCGCCGAGGGCACGGTCGTATCGCTGGCCGGCCTGCCGCTGGAGCAGATGCCCGGTGGCACCGCCTACGAGAAGAAGTACGAGAAGCGCTTCGGCGGCAAGGTGCAGACCTACTCGCCGTACGCCTATGACGGCGCCACCGCCTTGATGACCGCCATGATCAAGGCGGGCTCGGCCGATCCGGCGCGCTACCTGCCGGTGCTGGCAGCCACCAACATGCAAGGCGTGACCACCAAGACCCTGGCCTACGACGCGCGCGGCGACCTGAAGGACGGCGGCATCACCGTCTACAAGGTAGTTGGCGGCAAGTGGACCGTGCTGGAGACGGTAGGCGGCAAGTAAGCGATTGCCCCCGGTGCCCCCGGCAGGGCACCATTAGCGTCCTGCATCTGACGCCATCCCGGTGGGATGGCGTTTTTGTTTTTGCCGCAGGCGAATTCGCCAGGACTCGTCAGGCGGCGAGGCGCGCCGGCCTGGCGCCGGGCTACGGGCGTCCTTGCGCGATGCGGTTTCGAGCCTCTTCGATCATGCGCAGTGCGGTGACGTCATTGGGCGCACCCCGTGCCAGCCCGGCGAGCCGTTGCTGGGCGGCTGGCCGGATGGCGGCGATGCCGTTTCTGCATACATCGGTGCAAAGCCGTTGTCCAGCGTTGCGGCTGCGGCGGGAATCGCCTCTTTTTCTCACGAGCAGGAGGGGGCCACGATGGCGCATAATCCCGCACTCGCACATCCACCCCGAAGGAGCAGTCCGTGTCCGTGCAGGAAGTCAGCTACGACCACGCCATCGAGCTAGCCAACGCAGAGCGCTACGATGAAGCGCTGGTCATTCTCGACCAGCTTTCGCAGGCGCAGCCTCAAGTGGTGGATTTCGATTGCCTGCGGGCACGCCTGCATTTCGACCGCGGCGACGCGCAGGCTGCCTTTGCCGTGCTCGATGCGGCGCTGGCCAAGCTGCCCGGGCTGCCGCTGCACCCGGCGCACCGCTGGTCCTCGCGCGGCGTGATCGCGCGCCGCTACGGCATGCTGCTGATGGGGATGGAGCGCTTGCCCGAGGCGCTGCCCTGGCTGGAAGAAGCCGCGCTGCGCAACGGCTTGTCCTCCGGCGAGTGGAGCGCCCGCCTGCATGCCGGGCTGGTGCATTACCGGCTGGGCAATGTCGCCGCGGCCGGCGCTTATTGGTATGACCTGCTTTATCGCGCGCCGGATCTCGGCGCCGAAGACATCCTGGGCCAGGCGCTGGCCCACGTGAATGCCGCCGGCGACAAGGCCGAGCCGATGCTGCGCCTGTGCCTGGCGCGGATCGGCCTGGACAACCCCGACCTGTTGGAGCTCGACGAAGCCGCGGGCGATGCCCTGGCCGCCGAGCAGGCGGCCATCGTGCTGGCCAGCCAGCCGGACCACCCGCATGCCCGCCGCATCCGCGCGCCGCTACGCTACCGCGCGGGCGAGCTCGATGGTGCCTGGGACGACTTCGCCACCTACCAGCGCAAGGCCCCGGACCCCAAGGCGCAGGTGCGCGAGCTCGAATGGCGCCACCAGTCCGGCGAGGCCGAGCCTTGGCTGCGCTTTGCCTTTGTCGAGGGCGCGACGGATGCGACCGGTTACTACAACGCTGGCGTGGCGCTGGCTGAGTTCATGGACGCGGTGCCGGCTGCCGAGGCGGCGTTGATGCCGCACCTGATCAAGGCCTATCGCCTGGGCCTGGCGCGCTTCGAAGCCTACTTCGCCACCGGCGAGGGCGGCTACGACGACGCCGATCCCCATATCTACTCCTTGCTGTGCCACAACCTTGCCACCCGGCTGGAAGGCGACGGCAACCGCGCGGAGCGCATCGCGCTGCACGAGAAGGGCATCGCGGTCAGCGAGTTCATCGAGCACTGGATCGACCTGCTCGAATGCCTGGAGGCAGCCGGCCAGCACGGTAAAGCCGTGGAAGTCGCGGGCGACGTGCTCAACCGCTATCCGCTGGAGCGCGATCCCGCCAACGTGGGCTGGATCTTCAGCCGGCTGATGAGCACCTGGAAGGCCATCGGTGGCACGGAAGTGACGTCGGCGGCCCGTGATGCGCTGGCGCACATGGATGCGCGCGCCGATGCCTTGCCGGTGGAGGAGCGCAGCCAGACCGCGCACGCGCTGGCCCACGCCCGCGCGCATTTCGCGGGGCTGCTGCGCAATGCCATGGACAGCATGGACCAGCACGACCGCATCGACGCGCAGGCCGAGATCGAGGCACTGCAGCGCCGCGCGCTGCTGATCGAGGACGCGTGGCTTTGCAACCAGTTCGGCATGATCTGGCGCGGCCTGGGCGCGCCGGAGCGCGCGCTGCCGCTGTTCGAGCAAGCCATCGCGCTGACCGCCGACGATCCTGCGGACCAGGCCTTCCCGCGCCTGCAGCGCGCGCTGATCCGCAACGGCGAGAAGCAATACGCGCAAGCGCTGACGGATTTCGAGGCGGCATTTGCCGCGCGCGACCGCTGGGACGGCGAGGCCTACCTCGGCGCCGTCGAGGCCGCGCTGGGCCTGGAGCAGCGCGAGACCGCGCTGGGCTACTTCGACAAGGCTCGCGCGAGCGGCGCCGCGCAGGGCAAGACGCGCTCACTCTATGCCCGCATGGAAACCGGCCTGCGTGCAACGCGTCCGGGATGGAAGTTCTGGGGCGTGTAGCCGGCGGGGCGGGCCGCATCCTCGGCCCGGTCACGATAAAAGAACGCCATCCCTGTAAGATGGCGTTTTTTTACGTGTGAACGCGTCACGTTGACGGGAAATTCCGTGCCTCTGTCGGACAAACTCCGACATGGAATGTCATGTGGCTCCGTTACCATATAGCCCATGAATGGACTGAGCCAATTGTTTCCAAGCCTGCCCCTGGCACCGGGCGGGCTTTTCTGGGTCGGGCTGGCGCTGGTGGGCGCCGGCCTGGCGGGCGAGGTATGCCGCATGTACCTGCGGCTGCCCCGCATCGTCGGCTACGCTGCCACGGGCCTCGCGGCTGGCATGCTCGGCCACGGCATCGTGGACGAGGACATGATCGCGCAGACCCGCATCCTGATCGACATGGCGCTGGCGCTCGCCCTGTTCGAGCTCGGGCACCGGCTCTCGCTCACCTGGCTGCGGGCCAATCGCTGGCTGCTCTTCACCAGCGCCTTTGAAAGCCTGCTGACCTGGGGCCTGGTCGCCGCCGTGCTGCAATGGATCGGCGTGAGCCCGGCGGTTGCCATCCTGGCCGGCGGCATTGCCGTCAGCACCTCGCCCACCATCGTGCTGCAGCTCAAGAACGAGCTGCGCGCCGAAGGGCAGGTGACCGAGCGGCTGCTTGCCATGGCCGCGCTGAACAGTATCTACGCCGCCGCCATTGTCCAGGTCGCCACCGGCTGGCTGCATTCCGAATATGGCAACCTGGGGGCGGCGCTGCTGCATCCGCTCTACCTGCTGGTGGGTTCCTGCCTGCTGGCCTGGGGCGTCGGCAAGCTCGGCCACGCGATCTATGCGCGCATGGAAACGGACGATCACTACAGCTTCCTCGTGCTGGTAGGGCTGGTTCTGTTCACGCTGGCGCTCACGCGCGTGCTCAAGCTGTCGATGCCGCTCACGCTGATGCTGGCCGGTGTGGTGTTCAAGCACCAGGACAGCCAGCCGCGCGTATGGCCGGCGCACTTCGGCAGCGCGGGCAGCTTGCTGATCATCGTGATGGTGGTCTCGCTCGGCCTGCCGCTGACGGCGCACGACTGGGCCATCGGTGGTGGTGCCGCCTGTGTGTTGGTACTGCTGCGTCACATGGCCAAGCTGGTGGGCGTCGTCTCGCTGGGTTCGTTCTCGGGCCTGAGCATGAAGCAGTGCGTGGCCCTCGGGCTTGCGCTGGCACCCATGTCGGGCCTCGCGTACTTGCTGATGAACGATGTCGCGCTGCTGTATCCCGCCACGGGTGAGCCGCTGGCGGCCATCATCCTGTGCACGCTGGCGGTCGAGCAGTTGCTCGGGCCCACGCTGGCGGGCTGGGCACTTCGCTATGCGGGCGAGGTCAGAAGCAATGGAGGAGGGCGCTGATGTCACTCGAACCGTTCAAGCATTCCGAGGCGCTGACGTTTGGCGTGGAACTGGAGCTGCAACTCGTCAACCRGCATGACTACGACCTGGCGCCGTTCGCGCCGGATTTGCTGCGTGCGCTGAAAGGCGCGCAGCACGCCGGCGACATCAAGCCCGAGATCAGCCCCTCGATGATCGAGATCAGCACCGGCATCTGCAAAAGTTATGCACAGGCGCTGGACGAGCTGGGCACCATGCGCGACCTGATGGTCGAAGMCTCGCACTCGCTCAACCTCGGCATCTGCGGCGGCGGCACGCACCCGTTCCAGCAATGGGCCGACCGCACCATCTCCGATTCGCCGCGCTACCAGTACATTTCCGAACTCTATGGCTACCTGGCCAAGCAGTTCACGGTGTTCGGCCAGCACGTGCACATCGGCTGCCCGAGCGCGGATGAGTCGCTGTTCCTGCTCCACGCCATTGGCCGCTACGTGCCGCATTTCATCGCGCTGGCCGCCTCCTCGCCCTATGTGCAAGGCGTGGACACCGGCTTCGCCTCGGCACGGCTGAATTCCGTCGCCGCCTTCCCCATGAGCGGGCGCGCGCCGTATCTGCTCACCTGGGACGCCTTTACCGCGTACTTCAACAAGATGCGCAACACGGGCGTGATCGAGAGCATGAAGGACTTCTACTGGGATATCCGTCCCAAGCCGGAGTTCGGCACCATCGAAGTCCGCGTGATGGACACGCCGCTGACCGTCGGGCGCGCCTGCGATATCGCCGCCTACATCCAGGCGCTCGCGCGCTACCTGCTGCTGTCGCGCCCTTTCATGCCGCAGGAAGACGATTACCTGGTCTACACCTTCAACCGCTTCCAGGCTTGCCGCTTTGGGCTGGAAGGCGAGTATGTGCACCCAAACGAGCTGACCCGGAGGCCGATCGCCGACCACATCATCTCGATCTGCGACGCGCTGGTGCCGCATGCCGAAGCGCTGGGCTCGCTCGATGCGCTGGCCAATATCCGCGCGCTGGCGCAAAGCCGCAATGGCGACGCAGAGCGCGTGCGCCAGATCGAAAGCACCACGCGCAGCCTGCGCGAAACAGTACGGCAGACCTGCGACAGCTGGGCTGGCTGACTACGCCAGCGCGCCCACGTACACCGGCTCGCAGCGCAGCTCCGACTTTACCGAGTTGGCAATGAAGCAGGCCTCGTGCGCCGTGTGATGCAGGTGCGCCAGTTCCTCCCGGGTCGGCTGGCGCTCGCCGGAGAAGGTGACCTCCGGCCTGAGCGTGACCACCGTCATGGCCATCCGGCCATCCGCGTTCTTCGCCATGATGCCGACCGCTGCATCGAAGTAACGGTCGACGCAGAACTTGTGCTTGGCGGCGATGGAAAGGAACCACAGCATGTGGCAACTGGAGAGTGACGCAACGAAGGCTTCTTCGGGATCGACCGCGGCGGCGTCCGACATGGGCAAGGGCACGACATGGGGCGATGAGGATCCGGGTACTTCCACGCCGCCGTCGAAGCGCAGCAGGTGCTTGCGGCTATAGCGGTTGCCGAGGAAATCCTGCTCGCCACGTTGCCAGAGGATCTCTGCGGTGTACTGGGCCATGTCTTCTTTCTCCATTAAGGTGCCTGCCAAGGCCGATAGCTCATTGCTGATAGCGGATTGTTGATTGCCTATCGCTTCGCGCGCGTGCGTCACGCCCCGTGTGGCACGCTTTCGCCATCCCGCAGCCCGAGCCGCTGGTTGGCGGGGACAGCCACATCGATCAGCTTCGGCTTGGGCAGGTTCAGCTGCCCCATCATCTCGATGAACTGGGTACGCGTGCGCCCGGCCACGCGGCTGTTGTTGGCGCGCTCGAAGCCGATGGTGGATGCGGTGCGGCCCTTGTAGTCGTGGGCGGGGTAGACCACGGTGTCGTCGGGCAGGGCGAAGAGTTTCTGTGTGAGGCTGTCGTACAGCGTGCCGGCATCGCCGGACTGGAAGTCGGTGCGGCCGCAACCGTCGATCAGCAGCGTGTCGCCGGTGAAGACGCGGCGCACCGGGCCGGCGGGCGTGGCCTCCTCCCACAGGTAGCTCATGCTGCCGGCGGTGTGCCCCGGCGTATGGATGGCGCGCAGCGTCTGCGTGCCGAACTGGAGCGTGTCGGCGTCGATCAGCTGCTTTTGCGCGGGTTGGATGTCGCAGCCCGAGGGGGCTGCGGTGCGCGCGCCGGTTTGCAGCGCAACATGGCCGGCCGAGGTGATGTGGTCCGCGTGGGCATGGGTTTCGACCACCCACGCCAGCGTGACACCGCTGGCCTGCAACAGCGCCATGTCGCGCTCCAGCTGGTGGTCCACCGGATCGATCAGCAGCGCCTGGCGCGTGGCGGCATCGATCAGCAAGTAGGTGTAGGTGGACGAAGTCTCGTCAAACAGCTGATGGAAGGTCTGCATGGCCATGCCCGCTAGTGGGGAAACCGTACATGATAGCGCCGCCAGCGGGCGCAATCAGCCAATCGCCAGCACTTCGCTGATCTGCATCACGGGAGCCGCATCCGTGTAATTGGGGATATCGAGCTGCAGCTCGTTGCCGGCTGCCTTGGCGGCGGCCACGAAGTCAGGCACGGACTCGAACAGGAAATGGCACATCACCGTGAAGGCCGGATCGGAACCCGGCGCGCCGGCGCCCAGCCCGCGTTCCACCGCCACGCCGCGATAGCCCGGGTGCGCGCCGAACAGCGCGACGGCGCGCGGCATGTGGCGCTGCAGGTAGTAATCCATGTCGAACTTGCCGCCCTTGCTGTGCGGATAGAGAAAGCTGATCTTGATCATGCCGGACTCCAGTTGAATGGGATTGGGGTGAATGCCCGGCAAGCGTAGCAGAAAGCACGCATTCGCTTGCGCTGGCGGGGCGGCCTCAGCACTCCACGATATTCACCGCCAAGCCGCCACGCGCCGTTTCCTTGTACTTGGTCTTCATGTCGGCGCCGGTCTCGCGCATGGTCTTGATCACGGAGTCGAGCGAGACATAGTGCATGCCGTCGCCGCGCAGTGCCATGCGCGCGGCGTTCACGGCCTTCACCGAGGCCATGGCATTGCGCTCGATGCAAGGAATCTGCACCAGCCCGCCGACCGGGTCGCAGGTCAGCCCGAGGTTGTGCTCCATGCCGATCTCGGCCGCGTTCTCCACCTGCTCCGGCGTGCCGCCCATCACGGCGGCAAGGGCACCCGCGGCCATCGAGCAGGCCACGCCGACCTCGCCCTGGCAGCCGACTTCGGCGCCGGAGATCGATGCGTTGAGCTTGTAGAGCATGCCGATGGCGCCGGCTGTCAGCAGGAAGTCGATCACGCCCTGCGGGTTGGCGCCGGGCACGAAGCGGTCGTAGTAATGCAGCACGGCCGGGATGATGCCGGCGGCGCCGTTGGTGGGCGCGGTGACCACGCGGCCGCCGGCCGCGTTTTCCTCGTTGACGGCGATCGCATACAGGTTGACCCAGTCGATCACCGAGAGCGGATCGGCCAGCGAGCGCTCGGCGTGCTCGGTGAGGTTGCGGAACAGGTCGTGGGCGCGGCGCTTGACCTTGAACGGCCCGGGCAGCTCGCCGTCGGTGCGGCAGCCGCGTGCCACGCAGGCTTGCATCACGGCCCAGATCTGCAGCAAGCCGGCGTTGACCTCGGCCTCGCTGCGCCACACGCATTCGTTTTCCATCATCAGCCGCGCAATGCTCTTCTTGCTGGCGGCTGCCATCTCCAGCATCGCGCGCCCGCTGCGAAACGGATGCGGCAACTGCTGGTCAGCCTCCAGGATATGCGTATTGGCTGCGCCGGCGGAGATGATGAAGCCGCCCCCCACCGACAGGTAGCGCCCTTCGCGGATGCGCTCGCCGCCAGCATTGAAAGCGTGGAACTTCATGCCGTTGGGATGCTCGGCCATGGCCTCGCGGCGGTAGAAGACGATGTGCTCCTTCTCCACGAAGGGCACGGGATGGGTGCCCAGCAGCGAGAGCGTGCGGCTGGCGCGCAGCGCGGCCAGCCGCAAGTCGATGGTGTCGGGGTCGATGGTGTCGGGCGCTTCGCCCAGCAAGCCGAGGATCACGCCCTTGTCGGTGCCGTGGCCGCGGCCGGTGGCGCCGAGCGAGCCGTACAGCTCCACGCGCACGCTGGCCACCTGTGGCAACAGGCCGTCGCGCGCCAGGCCCTGCGCGAACATCAGCGCGGCGCGCATCGGACCAACGGTGTGCGAGCTCGATGGGCCGATGCCCACCTTGAACAGATCGAAGACGCTGACAGCCACGGTAGGCTCCTGGGGTTKGCCAGCGCCGGGATCAGACCGGCGCGTCCATGTCCTGATTGATGGGGGCGCGCCACAGCGAACCCGCCGCATCGGGCGGCGTGGGCGGCGCGTCTTTCTTTACCAGCACGCTGATGGTGCCGTCGTTCTCAAGGATCGCGAAATGCACATCGGCAACGCGCTCGCACCCTGCATGGCGCAGTGCCTTGTGCAGGTCGTCGCGGGTCACGAAAGCGCGCTTCATCACGTCACCGAAGACCATGCCGTCGTGAATCAATATCTGCGGGCGCCCCTCGACGACGTTTTCGAAGCGCCGGCTGCGCCAGCTCAGCCAGGCCAGCACAAGGTTGGCGCCGACCAGCGTCACCGCCAGGATCAACCCGGCCGTGACGGAGTTGTCCCCGGCGTTCATGGAATTCTGCACGGCGTTGGACAGCACCAGCAACAGCACCAGGTCGAGCGAGGTGAGCTGCCCGATCTGGCGCTTGCCGGACAGCCGCAGCAGCACCAGCAGGCTGCCGTAGACGATCAGTCCGCGCAGGACGAATTCCCACCATGGGGCGCTGAGATTCCACATGCGTGCTCCGTATTCCGGGCACGGCCGGCTGGCCGCACATCCACACCGAGCATAGCGCGAGGGCGATGCGCCGGGGCAGCCGCAACCCGCGGCGGCCCCGGCCTCATGCCCGCCTACTCTTCAGCGTACTCGCTCATGGGCACGCAGGCGCAGAACAGGTTGCGGTCGCCGTACACGTTGTCCGCACGGCCAACGGGCGGCCAGTACTTCTGCGTGCGCAGCGCGGCGACCGGGTAGGCGGCTTCCTGGCGCGTGTACTTGTGTTCCCACACGTCGGCGGTGATCACCGCGGCGGTGTGCGGCGCGTTTTTCAGCGGGTTGTCCTCGCGGTCGAAGGTGCCGTCTTCCACGCGGGCGATCTCGGCGCGGATGGCGATCATCGCGTCGATAAAGCGGTCCAGCTCGTGCAGGGCCTCGCTCTCGGTCGGCTCGATCATCAGTGTGCCCGGCACCGGGAAGCTCATGGTGGGGGCGTGGAAGCCGTAATCCATCAGGCGCTTGGCCACGTCCTCGTTGGAGATGCCGGTGGTCTTCTGCAGCGCGCGCACGTCCAGGATGCACTCGTGCGCCACCAGGCCGTGCTGGCCGGTGTAGAGCACGGGGAAGTGCGGCGACAGGCGGCGCGCCACGTAGTTGGCGGCCAGGATGGCGTTCTCGGTGGCGGCGGTCAGGCCGGCCGAGCCCATCATGGCGATGTACATCCACGAGATCGGCAGGATGCTGGCCGAGCCGAACGGCGCGGCGGACACGCCGCCGATGCCCTGGTCGTCGCGGCGATAGCCCACGCTGTCCTGGTTGGGCAGGAAGTCAGCCAAATGCGCGCCGACCGCCACCGGGCCAACGCCCGGGCCGCCACCGCCGTGGGGGATGCAGAAGGTCTTGTGCAGGTTCAGGTGGGACACGTCGCCRCCGAACTGGCCCGGCGCGGCGGTGCCGACCATGGCGTTCATGTTGGCGCCGTCCACGTAGACCTGGCCACCGTGCTGGTGCACGATGTCGCAGATCTGCTGCACGCCCTGTTCGAATACGCCGTGCGTAGACGGATAGGTGATCATGATCGCGGCGAGGTTCTTGCTGTGCTGCTCGGCCTTCTTCGCCAGGTCTTCCAGGTCGACGTTGCCGTTCTCGTCACAGGCCACCACCACCACCTTCATGCCGGCCATCTGTGCCGACGCCGGGTTGGTGCCGTGCGCGGAGGAGGGGATCAGGCAGATGTCACGGTGGCTTTCGCCACGGCTGGCGTGGTACGCATGGATGATCAGCAGGCCGGCATATTCGCCTTGCGAGCCCGCATTGGGCTGCAGGCTGACCGCGGCGTAGCCGGTGGCGGCGCACAGCATGGCTTCGAGCTGGTCGATCATCTCGCGGTAGCCGACCGTCTGGTCCAGCGGCGCGAACGGGTGGATCTTGCTGAACTCGGSCCASGTCACCGGGATCATYTCGCTGGYGGCGTTGAGYTTCATGGTGCACGAGCCCAGCGGGATCATGGTGCGGTCCAGCGCCAGGTCCTTGTCGGCCAGCATGCGCAGGTAGCGCAGCATTTCGTGCTCGGCATGGTGCGTGTTGAACACCGGGTGCGTCAGGTAGGTGCTCTGGCGCGCCAGGCCGGCCGGGAACGCGTCTAGCGCGGCGGCTTCGAGTGCATCGAAGCCCGGCACCGGCTTGCCGTGGGCGAAGATTTCCAGCAGGGCGACGACGTCCTCGCGCGAGGCGGTCTCATCCAGCGAGATGCCGATGCGGGTGGCGCCGGCGTGGCGCAGGTTGATGCCGCGGGCGGTTGCCGAAGCGTGCAGGGCTTCGGTGTTGAAGCCGGTTTCCAGCGTCAGCGTATCGAAGAAGGTGGCGTTGGTGCGCGCGTAGCCCAGTTGCTCCAGGCCGCCGGCCAGCGTGGCCGTGAGGCGGTGCACGCGCTGGGCGATGCGCTTGAGGCCTTGCGGGCCGTGGTACACGGCGTACATCGAGGCCATCACAGCCAGCAGTACCTGTGCCGTGCAGATGTTCGACGTCGCTTTCTCGCGGCGGATATGCTGCTCGCGCGTTTGCAGGGCCAGGCGGTATGCCTTGTTGCCTTGCGCGTCGATGGTCACGCCCACCAGGCGGCCGGGCATGGAGCGCTTGAAGGCATCCTTGACCGCCATGTAGCCGGCGTGCGGGCCGCCAAAGCCGAGTGGCACGCCAAAGCGTTGCGAGTTGCCAACCGCCACGTCGGCGCCCCACTCGCCGGGCGCGGCGATCAGGGTCAGCGCCAGCAGGTCGGCGGCAGCCACCACGAGGCCGCCGGCAGCGTGCACCGCATCGGCGATGGCGCGGTAGTCGGCCACATCGCCGTTCACGCCGGGGTACTGCAGCAGCACGCCAAAGGCATGGGCGCCGGCCGCTTCGGCAGCGGGGCCAACCTTGACTTCGATGCCCAGCGGCAGCGCGCGGGTGCGTACCACTTCCAGCGTTTGCGGCAGCACGTCGTCCGCGACATAGAAGGTGGTGGAGGCGTGCTTGTTGACGCGCTGCAGCAGCGTCATGGCTTCGGCAGCCGCCGTGCCTTCGTCCAGCATCGACGCATTGGCGATGTCCAGGCCGGTCAGGTCGGTCACCATTTGCTGGAAGTTCAGCATGGCTTCCAGGCGGCCTTGGGAGATCTCGGGCTGGTAGGGCGTGTAGGCGGTGTACCAGGCCGGGTTTTCGAAGATGTTGCGCAGCACCACGCCCGGGGTCAGCGTGTTGTAGTAACCCTGGCCGATAAAGCTCTTGAGCACGCGGTTCTTGCTGGCCAGGCCACGCAGCTTGGCCAGCGCGGCTTCTTCGGTCAGCGGCGCGGTGAACTCGCCCAGCGGCATGCCGTCGCGGCGGCGGATGGCGGCGGGGATGACGGCGTCGATCAGTGCGGCGCGGCTGTCATAGCCCAGCACCTTGAGCATGTGCTGTTGTTCGGCGTCGTCGGGGCCGATATGGCGTGAGGCGAAGGCGTCGCGCGCCTCCAGTTCGGCCAGCGTGGGCCGGGCAACTTGGGCGGCAGTCATGGGCAGGGGGGCGTTCATGGCAAGAATCTCGTGGGAGCGTGCGGCGGGTGGTCGGCCCGGTCCGCGTCGCGGCATTCTTTATCCGTCATTCCCGTGGCGCGGGAATGACGATCTGGCATCAGGCGCCGACGTTGGCTTTATAGGCGTCGGCCGACATCAGGCCGTTCACGTCGTCGCTGTTGGCCGGCTTGAGCTTGAACAGCCAGGCGTCGAAGGCGTCGGCATTGACGCTTTCCGGCGAGGCGGCGGCGGCGTCGTTGATGGCGATCACTTCGCCTGCCACCGGCGCGTAGATGTCGGATGCGGCCTTGACCGATTCCACCACGGCCAGCGCATCGCCGGCGCCGACCGACTTGCCCACTTCCGGCAGTTCCAGGAAGACGATGTCGCCCAGCGCGTCCTGCGCGTGGTCGGTGATGCCGATGGTCAGCGTGCCGTCGGCTTCGACGCGCACCCACTCATGGGACTCGGTGTATTTCAGGTCGGCGGGGAAATTCATGGGATTGCTCCAGATTCAATTTGTTATTCAGCGCCAGCCGGGGGATGTCGATGTTCGACGGGGTAACCGCCGGCGGGCGCGCTGTGACCGGTGCGAGCGTTCAGCTCACGAGTGCCTTGCCATTGCGCACAAACGGCAGTTTAACCACAGTCGCGGCGAGTTTGCGGTCGCGGATCTCGACCTGCACTTCGGCGCCGATGGCCACGTCGCGCGGCAGGCGGGCAAAAGCGATGGATTGGGACAGCGAGGGGCTGAAGGTGCCGCTGGTGATTTCGCCTTCGCCAGCGGGGGTGATGACCTTCTGATGGGCGCGCAGCACGCCGCCTTTTTCGCGCAGGATCAGCCCGACGAACTGCTGGGCCTGGCCACCGGCGACCAGGGCCGCCTTGCCGGTGAAGTCGCGTTCGCTTTGCAGGTCCACGGTCCAGGCCAGGCCGGCATTGAGCGGCGAGGTGTGGATATCCATGTCCTGGCCGTACAGGTTCATGCCGGCCTCCAGGCGCAGCGTGTCGCGCGCGCCCAGGCCCGCCGGGTGCACGCCCTCGGCGACCAGCTTTTCCCACAGGCCAGCCACATTCGCAGCGGGCACCACCAGTTCGAAACCGTCTTCACCGGTGTAACCGGTGCGCGCCACCATGACTTCGCCCAGCGCGGAATCCTGCACGACCAGCGCATTGAACGGCTTCAGGGCTTCGCTGGGTTGCGTGGAGGGGAAGGCGCTCCAGACCTTGGCGCGGGCGTTCGGGCCTTGCACGGCGACGATAGCCAGCGGCTCCACGCCTTCGGGCGCGTTGTCRCCGCGGCGTGGGGTGATGGCCACGCCACTGCCGGTGGCGGCATTGCGTGCCGCGATCCACTGGATGTCGTCATTGGCCGTACCGGCGTTGACCACCAGGCGGAAGTCGTCCTCGGCGAAGAAATAGACGATCAGGTCGTCGATGACGCCACCCTTCTCATCCAGCATGCAGGAGTACAGCGCCTTGCCCGGCGTTTGCAGCTTGTCGACGTTGTTGGCCAGAAGGCCGCGCAGGAAGGGGCGCACATTGGCGCCCTTGAGGTCGACCACGCACATGTGGGAGACGTCGAACATGCCGGCATCGCTGCGCACGGCATGGTGTTCCTCGATCTGGGAGCCGTAGTTGACCGGCATGTCCCAGCCGCCGAAGTCGACCATGCGGGCGCCGAGTGCGCGGTGGATGGCGTTGAGGGGCGTGGCCTGGAGCGTCATGGAATCCTCGGGGGAAGGCAAATCTCGGTTCGAAAACGAAAAAGGGCCATCCGCCGCAGGATTCGGCGCGCCATAGCGCTGCCAGATCCGCTGTGGCGGATGACCCCTCTGTCCTCGATACCTGAGAGATTACAAGGCGGGATCCCAATTGCTGGAAACCCTAGCCTTGCGCGCCCCTTCGGTGGGCACGCTCACCAATGCTGTCGACGGATCGATCAGTGGCGGGTGCCGCTCTCCAGAGTACGGCGTGCATCGTGTGCATGTTGCAAGCCGATCCAACCAGTCCATGGTGCCTGAGAGTTTTCGGGTGATACCCCTTCGGCGGCGCAAGATCTGCGCGCTCTCCCGGTCGGATGCGCGCAATTTACGGGAGCTCCCAGGCTTTGTCAACGCGGTCCGCGCCGACCCCGGCGCCATGGGAACGGCGCAAGGGCCGGGCGGCTCGCCTACCTCCTGTGAGGGTTGCTAGTCGTGACGTTACCGATCACGCCGCCAACCGCGGCGCCGCCGAGCGTGCCCAGCGCATCACCGCCGGTCAGCACCGCGCCGCCGACCGCGCCCACGCCGGCACCGATCGCGGTGTTACGTTGCTTGGGAGTCATGTCGGCACAGCCGGCCATGCTCGCTACCGCGATACCGATCAAGGCGACCTTGCCCAGGGATTGCAGGGTTTTCATGATTCGCTCCAATGTATCGTGACATGCATCCGGCACGGAGCGCACACGTGCGGACATGTAAGTTAGACGGTGCCGGCATGCCCATGGATCCGGACCTTACGAAGTGTTACCTCCTCCCTGCCGAGCCACTTTCATTGCCGCAAAGGTGCCTCGGCCGCGTGTTAGCATCCACCCTCCGCCCAGCCAGCGCGCGCCTCCACGCTGCACATCCGTCACTTCCCGCCACGCATGACCCACGGACTCAACCCTGCCCAATCCGAAGCCGTTCGCTACCTCGACGGCCCCTGCCTGGTGCTCGCCGGCGCCGGCTCGGGCAAGACCCGGGTGATCACGCAGAAGATCGCCCACCTGATCGAGGACAAGGGTTTCCAGCCCAAGCACATCGCGGCGGTGACTTTCACCAACAAGGCCGCCAAGGAGATGCAGGAGCGGATCGCCAAGCTGATGGAAGGCAAGACCACGCGCGAGGGCAAGCGCATCCCCATCAAGCAGATCACGGTGAGCACCTTCCACTCGCTGGGCGTGCAGATCCTGCGCGCCGAGGCCGAGCACGTGGGCTTGAAGCCGCGCTTCTCCATCATGGACTCGGACGATTGCTTCGGCATGGTGCAGGAGCAGCTCGCCTCCACCGACAAGAAGCTGATCCGCAGCGTGCAGAGCACCATCTCGCTGTGGAAGAACGGCATGGTCGATCCCGAAACCGCCATCGCCCAGGCCGACAACCCCGACGATCACCAGGCGGCGCTGATCTACCGCAACTACGTGGCTACGCTGCATGCCTACCAGGCGGTGGACTTCGACGACCTGATCCGCCTGCCGGCTGAGCTGTTCGCGCGCAACGAAGAGGTGCGCCTGCGCTGGCAGAACCGGCTGCGCTACTTCCTGGTGGACGAGTACCAGGACACCAACGCCTGCCAGTACCAGCTGCTCAAGCAGCTCGCCGGCGGCTCGCACCTGCGCGCGCCGGCCTTCACCGCGGTGGGCGACGACGACCAGGCCATCTACGGCTGGCGCGGCGCCACGCTGGACAACCTCAAGCTGCTGCAGACCGATTTCCCCGATCTGAAGGTGGTCAAGCTGGAGCAGAACTACCGCTCCACCGTGCGCATCCTGGAGGCGGCCAACGCGGTCATCTCCAACAATCCCAAGCTGTTCGACAAGAAGCTGTGGAGCGAGCACGGCATGGGCGACCCCATTGCCGTCAACCCGATGAACGATGAGGAGCACGAGGCGGAGTCGGTCGTGTTCCGCTTGTCGGCCCACAAGTTCGAGCGGCGCGCGCAATTCCGTGACTACGCCATCCTGTATCGCGGCAACCACCAGGCGCGCCTGTTCGAGCAGATCCTGCGCCGCGAGCGCATTCCCTATGTGCTCTCGGGCGGGCAGAGCTTTTTTGATAAGGCCGAGATCAAGGACATCTGCGCCTACCTGCGCCTGATCGCCAACCCGGACGACGATCCGGCCTTCATCCGCGCCATCACCACGCCCAAGCGCGGCGTGGGCAACACCACGCTGGAAGTGCTGGGCACCTTCGCCGGTCAGGCCAAGGTGTCGTTGTTCGAGGCCGCCATGATGGGCGGYATCGAAGGCAAGCTCCAGCCGCGCCAGCTGGAGCCGCTGCGGGTGTTCTGCGAGGCCATGGTGCGCCTGGCCGGGCGCGCGGCCAGCGATCCCGCCACCCAGGTGCTCGACGACATGATGGAAGGCATCCACTACGAGGCCTACCTGTACGACACCTTCGACGAGCGCCAGGCCCAGTCGCGCTGGACCAACACGCTGGAATTCCTCGACTGGCTCAAGCGCAAGGGCACCAAGCCCGAGGCCTCGGGCGAGGGCGAGGAGGCCACCGGCTTCGACACCGCCGATGGCTTTGGCGACGAAGGCAAGAACCTGCTGGAGCTGACCCAGACCGTGGCCCTGATGAGCATGCTCGAAGGCCGCGAGGAAGATCCCGACGCGGTGCGCCTGTCAACGCTGCACGCCTCCAAGGGGCTGGAATATCCGCACGTGTTCCTGGTCGGGGTGGAAGAGGGCATCCTGCCCCACTGCCGCGAAGACGAAGACATGAGCGACGAAAAGATCGAGGAAGAGCGCCGCCTGATGTATGTAGGCATCACGCGTGCGCAGCGCAGCCTGCACCTGAGCTGGTGCAAGAAGCGCAAGCGCGCCCGCGATACCTACTCTTGCGAGCCCTCGCGCTTTATCGGCGAGATGAAGCTAGAAGAGGCGCCCGCGATCAAGGACGAGACGCCCGCCATGAGCCCCAAGGACCGCCTGGCCGGGCTCAAGGCCTTGCTGGGAACGCCCGGCAAGACCTCGGCATGACTGGCCCCGGCGGGCGTTCCGTGCCCCATCCCGGTGCCAATCGTACAAAGTCGATACATTGGCCTACAAGCGGGACATGACCCCCGTCCGATGTCTGTCTAACATCGCCGGTGCCTGGCCCGACGTATGGACCAGGCGCCGCGCCGTTCCGTCCCTTCGGAGCAGCGTGGCCGGGCAACACGCCCGACTTCTTCCCTGTTCAGCGCCTCCGCACTTGGGTACGGGGGCGTTTTTTTAGGGCATCCATCCGGCAGATCCCGTGGCCGTCAGGCGCGCGCGATGCCCAGGGTGAATTCGCCTTCCAGCGTGCCGGCCGCATCCCGCAGGCGGCGTACCCGCAGCAGGTTGGGGCGCGTGCCGGCAATGCCGTCCTGCGCGTTTTGCACTGGCGAAGCGCCTCGGGCGCGATACGCGGCATGCTGGAGATGCACCTCGCGGCTGAGCGCATCGTCGAAAAACAGCTGGCTGGTCAGTACCTCGGTCTTGCCGAGATGGATCTTCAAGTGGATATGCACCGCGCGCGGCGCGTACCAGCCCGGGTAGATCGTCAGGAACTGCGCGGCGCCATCGGCGCCGGTAGGTTGCACGCCGCGCAGGAAGCGGGTGGGGCTGGCGGGCACGGCGTGCATGCTGCCCTGGTCGTAGCCGCTGTAGCTGCCGCCGGCATCGCAATGCCAGATGCTGGCCAGCGCGCCGGCCACGGGCGTGCAGCTGCGGTCGGTGTCCACCACGCGCAGCCGGAGCCGCAGCAACTGGCCCGGCCGGCCATCGCGGATATCGCTGCGCACCAGCGCCTGGTCGATATAGAACGGGCCCTCGGTCAGGGCCGGCGTGAGCAGGCAGGCGGCAGGCTGCGCGGCGGCGTTGCCCGCCAGCCCGATCAACCCGGCACCGAGTGATCCTCCCAGTACACCACCGAGGAAGCGGCGGCGGCCGCCGTTAGCTGCGATCGGGCCTGCGAGGTCGAGGGACTTACTGGGCATCTGGCGCTCCTTGTTGGTGAAGCCCCGCAGCGCCGGGTACGCCGAATGGGCCGTTCGCGCCGAAGGCGCAGGGCATGGGCGCCGGTCCGAGGCTGGGCATGCCGCCTGCCATGGCGCCGGGGAAAGGGTGGGGCCGGGGCCGAATGCGCCCCACGGCGCACCCGCCAGGCGGACCTCCGGCATGTCGCGCAGGCGCTTGCGCTGGCCGGCATCCAGGCTTTCCTCAAATGCGATCCAGCGATCGCGCGCAGCGCGGCGATCCTTGTCGAGCGCGTCGTGCAGGCGGTCTTCCCGCTCCGCGCGGGCGCGCAGCGACGACTCGGGCCCCTCTGGCTGGCCGGGGCCGCCGCCTTCGCGGATAAAGCGCGCCTGCAGTTCCAGCGCGTGCGCATGCGCTTCCCGCGCCCCGTCCAGGGCGGCTTGCCATAGGCTGGCCTGGGCGGGCGTGAGCGCCAGCGCTTCGCGCAGCGATGCGGGTGCCGCCGGCCGGCCGTGGCCGGCAATTGCCTGCGGGCTGGTCTGCAGTGCGTGCGCCGGCAGCGTCAAGGCGCTGGCGCCGCACAGCACGGCAAGGGACAACAAGGAGCGGATGCGGGGCAGCAAGGCTTGGGGCTGGGTCACAAGGATTCTCCATGGAGGTCATGCGGGGAGAGGCCCGGGATTGCCAACGTGATGCCGATGGTTTCAAGCATAGCGGGGGCGCCGGGCTGCCGTGGCCTGCCGGTCAGGAACTGGCACGCACAAAAGCGGCGGGATAACGACATGCCATAGTAGAAAGGCCCGCCCGCCGTTGCTTGAGCGCTTGGTCAGCGCGCGGAAGCAATGCCGTACAAAGCGGGCCGCCGGGCGCGCCGCTTTGTATCAAGCCCGGTACAAAGCGGCCACACCCTGCCTATCAGGCCGCCGCGCCGGGCTGGTAGAGTGAATCCCTGGCGGCGGCTTGCCGGGCCGCCCTGATCCGCCCCGCCAATCCGCGGCAATACCGGCCTGCCGGCGCACCAACCTGCCGCGAACGACGCGGCGAACCRCTGCAAAGCACGACGAAACCCGATGGACCATTCTCCCGCCTCGCCCCTTCATTTGCTGATCGTCGACGACGATCCGCAGATCCGCTCCATGCTGGCCGAGTACCTATCCACCTTTGGCATCGAAGCCGACGGCGCCGAAGGCGGCGCCGCCATGCGCGCCGCCATGGCCACGCGCGACTACGACCTGGTGGTGCTCGACCTCTCTTTGCGTGGCGAAAACGGCCTGACGCTGTGCCGCGAGATCCGCGAGCGCAGCGATTTGCCGGTGATCATGCTCACCGCGCGCACCGAGCTGGCCGACCGCGTGGTCGGGCTGGAGGTGGGCGCCGACGACTACGTCACCAAGCCCTTCGAGATGCGCGAGCTGGTGGCGCGCATCCACACCGTGCTGCGCCGTGCCCGAGGCGGCGGCGTGAAGCGCCCGGCGGTGCCGGGCGGCCATGAACTGCGCTTTGGCAACTGGCGCCTCAACACCACGCTGCGCCAGCTGGTGGATGGCGAGGAAACCGTGGTGCCGTTGTCCAATGCGGAATTCCGGCTGCTGCTGGCGTTCATCGAGCATCCGAACCGCGTGCTGGATCGCGAGCTGCTGATCAACCAGGCGCGCGGCCGCGATCTCGATGTCTTCGATCGCAGCATCGACCTGCTGGTTTCGCGCCTGCGCCAGAAGCTGCGCGACGATCCGCGCGACCCAACGCTGATCCGTACCGTCCGAGGCGAGGGCTATGTCTTCACCGGCGCCGTCGAAGCCTGAGCGCGCGGGCTGGGTGGCCCGCCACGACTCCATGTTCATCCGGCTGTTCCTGGTGATGGCCGCGATCATGCTGGCCGTGCACCTGCTCGGCGTCACGGTCATCGAGAGCGTGTTCCCGCGCCCGGGGCATACCGGGTTCACCTTCGTCCCCGGCGACGATATGCCGCCGCCCCCGCCTCCGGGTGAAGAGGGCCAGCGGGGCGCGTTCCCGCCGCCGCCGGATGCCGAGGCGCGCGCGGACAACGGCCAGGGCACAGCTGGGGCTCCAGTGCCGCCACGCCGCCCGCGCCGGGCCCATGGCCTCGGGCCGCCCCGCCTGGGGCTGCTGTTCCAGCTCGCTGCCATCGTGGCCGCCTCGTGTGTGGGCGCGCGTCTGCTGGCCAGGCCCGTCCAGCGCCTGGCCAGCAGTGCCGGCCAGCTGGCGCAGGATGTGCATGCCCCGCCACTGGACGAAGACAGCGGCCCGGCCGAGGCCCGCGCCGCGGCCAAGGCCTTCAACCACATGCAGCAGCGCATCCGTACCCAGCTGGCGCAGCAATCGCGCTTCCTGGCTGCCGTGTCCCACGACCTGCGCACCCCGCTTACCCGCATGAGCCTGCGCATCGAAGGTGTCGACGACAACCAGGTCCGCTATCGCCTGCGCCAGGACCTGGCGGAGATGAACGGTCTGATCGATGCCACCCTGTATTACCTGCGCGAGCGTGACGGCGCCGCCGCGCCGCGCCAGCGGGTGGATGTGCATGCCTTGCTGCAGGCCGTGGTGGACGACGCCACGGAGATCGGCCAGGACGTCACCCTGTCCGGCGACGCCGAGCCACTGCTGGCCTATCCGGCCGAACTGCGGCGGGCCGTGGTCAACCTGGTCGAGAACGCGCACCGCTACGGCGGCAGCGCGCGCATCGAACTGGCAGACAGCGCCGAGCGGGTGGTGATCGATGTGTGCGACAACGGCCCCGGCATTCCGCCGGAGGAAATGGCACGCGTGCTGGAGCCGTTCTACCGGCTCGAATCCTCACGCAACCGTGCCACCGGCGGGGTCGGCATGGGCCTGTCGATCGCTGCGGATATTGTTTCGCGCCACGGCGGCGAGCTCAGCCTGGCCAACCGGGCGGAAGGTGGCCTGCGGGTGCGCATCGTGCTGCCGCGCGCCTGAGCCGCGGGCGGCCCGGTGCCAGCGCTGCCGCTACCGCGCCGTGCCACCACCCATCGCCGCAAGCTGCACATACTGCGAGCCGCGCGCGCCGTGCGTGAAATCCAGCACGAAATCGCCCACGTCGACGCGGGCCTGCAGCGCGCGCCGCAGGTCAGCCGGGGTGGCCCCGCGCGGCGCGGCCAGCGCCGTGCGCACCAGCCAGGCCGCGCCAATATAGCCGGCTAGGGTGGCCGGCGAGGGGGGCTCGTCAAGGAACTGCTTCATCCGGCTCACGTGCTCCTTGACCACGCGCAGGGTCAGGTCCTGCGGCCCCGGGGCGATCTGCGTCAGCACGATGCCGCCGGTGTAGCCGGCGCCAAGAATCTCGCGTGCCGCCAGCGAATTGACCGCCGACAAGCCCACCAGGAAGCCATACCAGCCCCGCGCCGCCAGCGCGCGGCCAAGATTGCCGTAGGCCAGCGTATCGCCCGCCACGATCACCGCGGCCGGGCGCGCGGCGGCGATGCGTAGCGCCACCGCGCTGGCGTCGCTGCCCCGGCCTGCATCCAGCGTGAGTGCCTGCAGCCCCGCCTCCTGCTCGGCCTGGCGCCGCCAGGGCGTGCCGCTAGCCAGGCTGCCGGCCRCAAAATCGGGCACCACGGCCAGCACCAGCTGCTTGAGGCCATAGCTGCGCAACTGCCGGATGGCCGCATCTAGTTCGCTGCGGTAGTCGGCCCGCGTGTACCAGACGTGATCCGCCGCGAGCGACAGCCCCGACAACGGCGCCACGATCTGCACGCCGCGCCGGGCCAGCTCGGGCGAGGCGGCCAGCACCGGCAGCAGGGCATCGCTGGGGCCGAACAGCAATTCAGCCCGCTCCCCGTCGACCAGCGACAGCGCCTGCGCGGTGGCCGCGCGCGGATCGGCGTCGACCTCGCGCACCACATGCACCACGCGCGGTTCACGCGCACCGGCGTTGGCCGCATCGAACATCACTTTGGCCCCCGCCAGGTAGTCGCGCGCCAGATCGGCCTGGGCGCCGCCCCGGTCCACCAGGTGGCCGATCACCAGCGGGCGACGCGGCGGCGCCTGCGCCAGCAAGGAGGCGGGCGCCAGCATGGCGCTGCCAAGTGCGGCCAGGACCCGGCGGCGCGGCGGCCGTGCGGGGTTGGCGATCAGGGAAGAAGCGTGCATGGGAATCCGCCAGGCCAGGTGCAGAGCAATTGCAGGAATTGCAGGAATTGCATGATTGGGGAGAGCGCCGCGCAGCCTATACGGCCCAGGTGACGCTGGCATGACGCCGGGCATGTTCCGGTGCGTGGCGCGCAGCATGTCATGGGCCGCGGCTTGACCCCGGTCAACGCAGGCGCGGGCGGCGCGCCCTACGATGGGCCATCGAATCCACGACAAAGGCCGCTCCATGGCTGCGACTGCCCCCGCCCCGTTTCCCGACGCAATGTCCGTCCCCATTGCCGTATCGAGCCAATCCCGCACCTGCTCCGGCAATTGCGGCGCCGCCTGCACCGGCAAGCCGGCGGGACGGAGCGCGGCCGCGCCGGACCGGCATGCCTTGTCGGACTTTCGCGCGCTGGCGGGCCGCATGGATATCAACGGCCCGCGCTACACCTCATACCCGACGGCGGACCGCTTCCACGGCGGCTTCGGTGCGCAGGACTACCAGCAGGCGCTGGCCGATTGCGCTGCAAGCGCCACCCATGCCACCCACGCCGCCAACACGGCCAAAGCCGCCGCGCCGCTCTCGCTGTACGTGCACGTGCCGTTTTGCGAGAACATCTGCTACTACTGCGGCTGCAACAAGATCATCACCAAGGACCACCGCCGCAGCGCACGCTACGTGGACTACCTGGCGCGCGAGATGGCACTGGTGGCGCAGCAGCTCGGCACGCGGCGCGAGGTGGTGCAGTCGCACTGGGGCGGCGGCACGCCGACCTTCCTCGATCCCGCCGAGATGCGCCGCGTCATGGACGCGCTGCACCAGCATTTTCACCTGCTGCCCGAGGGCGAGCACTCGATCGAGATCGACCCGCGCCGCATCGGCGACGCGCAGATGGCGCTGCTGGCGGAACTCGGCTTCAACCGCATCAGCCTGGGCGTGCAGGATTTCGACGCCGAGGTCCAGCGCGCCATCCACCGCGTGCAATCGCTGGCAGAGACGCAGGCGGTCGTCGACGCCGCGCGCCGGCTGGGTTTCCGCTCGGTCAGCATGGACCTGATCTACGGCCTGCCGCACCAGACCACGGCGCGTTTTGCCGCCACCGTGGAGCAGGTGCTGGCGATGCGCCCGGACCGGCTCTCGGTGTACAGCTACGCGCACCTGCCGCACGTGTTCAAGCCGCAGCGGCGCATCGATGAAAGCGCACTGCCGGCCGCCGCCGAAAAACTCGACATCCTGGTCGGCACGATCGAGCAGTTGACCGGCGCGGGCTATGTCTACATTGGCATGGACCACTTCGCGCTGCCGGACGACGCACTCGCCGTGGCCCAGCGCGAGGGCCGGCTGCAGCGCAACTTCCAGGGCTATTCCACCCATGCCGGCCATGACCAGCTCGGCTTCGGCGTTTCGTCAATCGGCGCGGTGGCGGGCCGTTACGTGCAGAACGCCCGCACGCTCGATGACTACTACAGTGGCCTCGACGCCGGCGTGCTGCCGGTGATGCGCGGCTTCGCCATGCGCGACGAAGATCACTTGCGGCGCGATGTGATTGGCGCGCTGATGTGCAATGGCGTGTTGGAGTTGGCGGCGGTCGAAGCGCGCCACCGCATCGATTTTGCCGTGCACTTCGCCAACGAGCTTGCGGAGCTGGCGCGGCTGGCCGAAGACGGGCTGGTGCGCTGTGAGCCTGGCCGCATCGAGGTGACTCCGCTGGGGCGCTTGCTGGTGCGCCGCCTGGCCATGGTGTTCGACGGCTTCCTGCGCGAGGATGCCCGGCGCACGGAGCCCGCTGCCATCCGGAGCGCTGATGCGGGTACGCCTTTGCCAATGCCAACGCGCTACTCGCGCGTGGTTTGAGCCACACCGGAAAGCAAAAAGCCCGCGGCATGCCGCGGGCTTTTTGTTGAGAGCTGCTTGCGCTTACTTCGAAGCGTTGGCCATGTAGTCCACTGCGGCCATCACGTCGCCGTCGGGGCCGGCGTAGCCGCCCTTCGGCGGCATCACGCCCTTGCCCTTCAGGGCGAAGGCGTGCACGGCGTCCATGCCTTCCTTCAGGCGCGGCGCCCAGGCTGCCTTGTCGCCAAACTTCGGCGCACCGGCAACACCGGCTGCGTGGCAGGCGGCGCAGACTTGTTCGTAGACCTTCTTGCCCACTTCGGCGGAAGCCGGCGCGGCTGCTGCAGCAGCCGGTGCTGCGGCTGCAGGTGCCGCTGCCGGAGCAGCGGCTGCGGCAGGCGCCGCGGCCTCCGAGGCAGCAGCCGTAGCCGGAGCGGCGGCGGGCGCGGCGGGTTCCGGGAACTTGGCGCCACCGGCGTCGGCCATGTAGACCACGGCGCGGCCGAGTTCGTAATCGGAGTAGTCGTCGGCGGTGGTGCCGGCGCGGGCTTGCATGGCGCCCTTGCCATGCAGCACGGAGTTCAGCAGGCCGGCAAAGCCCTGGCCGATACGCGGAGCCCAGTCACCGGCGGTGCCGTACTTGGGCGCACCGGCAGCACCGGTGGCGTGGCAGGCCGCGCAGACTTCCTTATAGACCTGCTCGCCCGTCTTGTAGACGCGCGGCGCGTTCGGGTCCTTCAGTTCGAGCGAGGCGACCGGCTTGATGCGGTCATTGACAGCTTCCACGGTAGCGGTAGAACCCGCGCCTTCCTTGGCACCGTGTCCGACAAAGTTGACTAGCAGGATGATCACGATGATTGGCACCAGGAAGGCGGCAATCACCACAGCGATCAGCTGCTTGGGGGTCTTGATGGGAGACTCGTGTTCGTCTTGTGCGTTGTGGACGTCGCTCATACTCAACTCTCAATTTTGCAGGAAACCTGTGGCCGCTCGCGATCGGCTGCTTATGTGGCCGCTTGCTCGGTGGCCAATTCCCCCTGGCCAATTGCGCGCATCGGACTATTATCCGGTGCCAACTGCCCCGAAACGGGCCAGCCAGCAGGGCGCGGCACCATCATCCCCGGACCTGATGTGGACGTTGCGCAGCCCCGTTTTTACACAAATAACTCGCGATTATAGCCTCAAAGACCTACCGTATGGAGGCAAAAGCGGCTTCCAAGAGACGTCATCTGGCTGCACTTTTCAGCCCGGCGTGGACGTCTTTCGCCAAACACGGTATGCTATGCGACTTTCCGGCAGCGGCACTCGCACGCTGCCCGCGTTGTACCCCGTCATACCCTGTGCGCCCGTAGCTCAATGGATAGAGTACTGCCCTCCGAAGGCAGGGGTTGCTGGTTCGATCCCAGCCGGGCGCACCAATCCTGACAAGGGATTGCAGCACTTCCCCCCACTACCTTGAACGCCCACTGTAGCTAAATCTCAGCTAACTTCAGCGCCGGCACCTCAGTCAGCGGCCTGACCCACTGCGCCAGGTGGTCCGCCGACAGGTGCGCATACCGCTGGACCATTTCCATCGTTTCCCAGCCCCCCAGCTCCTTGAGCACCTGCAGGGGCGTGCCGCGTTGCACGTGCCAGCGAGCCGGCGCCATTGGTACTGCGGCCGATGCGCGCTTGTGCCTTGTATCTGTCCCCACGGCTGGGGGACGCGAATGCAGCGGGATGTGGTAAATCCGCGGCCTCATTACAAAAACTTACAGCGTGCGGCGTACGAGGGGACCTATGCTCCTGTTGCCCAGACACTTGGCCGAAAGCAACCATGAACCGCAAAGGCATCTCCCCCTTATTTCGACGCACTCTCGCGCTAGGCGCTGCGTTCGGCGTGGTGCTGGCCGGCACGCTTGCAACCGGCTGCACGGTCTACACGCCTGGTGTCGCGGTTCAGACACCTGCTGCGGTGGTCGTCGATCCAGGCCCGGGGCCGGGCTTCTGCCCACCGGGTCAGGCCAAGAAGGGGCGTTGCTGAGCAATCGATGGGCAGCAGCTTGTACGAGCAGTGTGTTTACTGAACTGAGGAGACTCTGATGAACAAGACCCGCGTACTATCCCTGATCGCGGCGGCTGTCCTGGCGACGGGCTCGATGGCGGCCTTCGCCCAGCGTGGCGGTGGTGGTATGGCCGGCGGGGCCAGAGGCGATTTTGGCGGCCGTTCGGACAGCCACATCAGCGGCAGCGGCCTGCGCAACTCCAACGGTCCGGACGCGGCAGACCGCGACAAGGGACGCGCACGCGCCGAGGATCGGAGCGAATCGCGTACCCGTACCTCCCACGGGAAGGCCCACGTGCATCGCAAGCATTGATCGCTACAAGTTGCGGGGCCCATGCTCAAGGCATGGGCCGTGAATGCATCGAGGCGGGCCGTATTTGTGCAGGGATTCAGGCCGCTTTGCACTTCCTGAATACCCGCAAGGCGCTATCTGGCGCAGATCCCGAATCTGCGGCACGTTCGGAAATTCCTTCTTGGCAGTTCTTGCCGCCGCATCACCCCAGCCTCCCCCCTTTCCTTGCCTCCCCGGCTTGAGCAGGCCTAGAGGATCAGCTTGTAGCCTTCGTGGCTGGCAACGAAGCCAAGCTTTTCGTAGAACCGGTGCGCATCCGGACGGCCCTTGTCGGTGGTGAGTTGCACGATGGCGCAACCGCGGGACATGCATTCCGAGATCGCCCAGTCGAACATCTGCTGGCCGAACCCTGCGCTGCGAAACGGCGCCGCGATGCGAACCGCTTCGATCTGCCCCCGCCATGCACCTCTGCGGGCGATGCCGGGTATGAACGACAGTTGCAGCGTGCCGATTACCGTGCCGCCATCCACGGCTACCACGAGACGCTGATTCGGGTCCGCAGCGATGGCGTGGAAGGCGGTCACGTACCTTTCGTCCACGGGCGTGCCGGCAATCTCCCGCTGGCTGCCAAGCGCATCGTCCGCCAGCAATGCCACGATGGCGGGAAGATCGGCCAAGACTGCTGACCGGAAGAGGATGTGTTCCATGTCAGAACCGGGGGTAGCGCAAAGCGGAAGGGTGAGTATATCGTCGCGCCAAAGGGAGCAAAAAGGAGCACGGAATGCGCTCAGGACAGTTCAGGATGCTTCGCTGCGAGATGCCTGGCGTGGAGGCCGTCGAGGCGAGCACGCGCCACACCTTTGCGCGGCATACCCATGAGCAATTCGGCATCGGCATGATCTGGCAGGGCGCGCACAGGTCGCACAGCGGGCGCGGCATGGTCGAGGCGGGCCCCGGCGACATGATCATGGTCAACCCGGGCGAGGTGCACGATGGCATGCCCATCGGCGACGCCGGGCGCTCGTGGCGGATGCTTTACTTCGATCCCGCATGCATCGCGCGGGCCAGCCTGGACCTGAGCGAAGGCAGGACGAGGCAGTGCGAATTCCCTAGCCCGGTCGTCAGCGATGCCGCGGTGGCGGCCAGCTTCCAGCAGCTCTATCTGCTCGTCACGGCCGGCGGCGGCGCTGGCTCGGATCTGCAGCGCGAGGCGATGCTGCTCACTTTGCTGGCGCGGGTGGCGGAGCCCGGCCTTGCGCGCAGCACAGGCGCGCAGGCGGGGGCGATCAATCGGGCGCGCAGCCTGATCGACGATGATCCGGCCGCGGCCGTCTCGCTGGCCGAACTTGCCGAGGTTGCCGGGCTGAGCCGGTTCCAGCTGCTGCGCGCGTTCTCCAAGGCAACCGGGCTGACGCCGCACGCGTACCTCTTGCAGCGACGCATCCATCTGGCTCGCGCGCTGATTGCGCAGGGCAAGGCCCTGGCCGATGCGGCAGCCGCCAGCGGCTTCGCCGACCAGAGCCACATGACGCGGATGTTCGTGCGCCAGTACGGCGTGTCGCCGCGCGCCTACGCGGCTGTAGTGACCTGAGCTGCAATTTCGTTCAAGACCCGATGTGCCGGCCCGGCTAGCCTGCTGCTTTTCCATAGCGAGGGCTGCGCATGCCGGGCAAGCGGGGAAGTTATCTGGGGTATTTCTATCTGACCCTTGCGATGGTGCTGGTTGGCAGCACCGTGATTGCCAGCAAAGTCATTGCATCCGGCTTGCCACCGTTCACGGCCACCGCGCTGCGGTTCGCGATTGCCTTGCCGTGCTTGCTGGGCGCATTGCGACTGACCGGCGCATCGTGGCCAAGGCCGCGCGGGCGTGACCGGATCACGCTGGCGGTGCAGGCGGCGGCGGGCAGCGTGGGCTATACGACGCTGTTGATCTCCGGTCTGCGCCTGACCTCGGCTGCAGATGCCGGCGTCATCATTGGTACGCTGCCCGTGGTGTCGGCGGTGATCGCGATCCTGCTGCTTGGCGAGCGGCCCCATCGTTTCCTGATGCTCGCGATCGGGCTGGCCACGGCAGGGATTGTCATGGTTGCCTTTCCTTACGGCGCTGGCAGCGGGCATTCCTTGCTTGGTAACGCGCTCGTCCTGGGAGCCGTAGTGTGCGAAGGGCTGTTCATCCTGCTCAACCGGCGGCTGGACCAGGCGATTGCGCCACTCGCGCTATCGGCGGTCATGTGCGGCATCGGGCTGGTCGCATCCGCGCTGTTCGCTGTGTTCGAGGCGCCGTGGACTTTGGCGTTTTCCACGCAGGCGGTGGCGGCGGTGATCTACTACGCAATCGTGCCGACGGTCGGCGGATTCCTGCTGTGGTACGCGGGTTCGGCGCGCACGAGCGGCAGCGAGGCAGCGCTGTTTACCGCGCTTGCGCCGGTGTCGGCGGTCGTCCTGGCGGCGGTCTTGTTGGGCGAGCGGGTCAGCGTGGCCCAGGTGGCCGGGGTCGGTTGCGTGCTCGTGGCCGTGGCTAGCCTGCTACTGGTGCGGCCGGCAAGCCAGGGTACGGTGCAGGGTCCTTGAGCGCAATCATGGCGCTGCGCGCGTTGTGCCGTTGATACAGCTGCGCGCGCCTCGGCAGGTTTCGGGCTGCGGCGGAACCGCCGCCGGCGATTTCCGGCGGCGCTCACGGTATGGCGCGTGGCGCATTTCAGTTTTGCGCCGCGCGGCTTGTCGAGCACGTGTCTTTCCGGAAAGTGCCATGGCCGTCGCGTAGCCGCGCCTGCGCGCGCTACGGCTGCCCGGCGGGAGGCACTGTCAATCGGCAAACAGAAGCATTTTCCCCCCTTAATTGCGCGCTTTCGCCCGATAGGCCCAATGCGTAAATGGCCCGCATCCAACGCCTCGGGAAGTCATTCCATGTGCAATATCGCAGACAAAGTGCCCCGCGAACGGACGCGCTGGGCCGTCGCTTACTCTCGGCCGCCAGGCGCGTGGGCAAAGCGCCTGGCGATGCCGCTGGCCGGCGCGGCAGCCCTGCTCGCGCTGGCGGGTTGCGCCCAACTGCCTGCGACGGCGAACGCACCGGCGCCGCAAAGCACGATTGCGAGCTTCGTGATCCCGCCGGATGCGCTTGGCGCGCGCGATGCGCAGCTCGCGGCCGTGCTTGCCAAGGCCGGCGCGCTGGCGGCCCGGCAGAAGCAGCCGGCGACCATCGTCGTCACCGCGCTCGGCCAGGACTTGCCCTACCTCAACCAGGCGATCTGGAAAGGCGTGCCGGCACAGCGCACCACCGCAGTCCAGCTCGAGAACATGACGGCCGGCGCAAGCCAGCCGTACAGCGTCGCGATCAAGACGGCGCAATCGCAATAACACAGCAACACCGCAGCAAGGAGCCGCAGCCGATGCACCGCCTCACCCTGTTTGCCGTCAGCCTGGCGCTGGCCATGCCGGCCCTTGCCACCGAGCCTGGCGCCGATGTCCGTCCTGCCTTGCCAGCGGCCGCACCGGCGCCGGACAAGGTCTATCCACCGCTGCCTACCCTGGCCATGTTGCCGCCCGCGAGCGGCAGTGACGAGCTCAGCGCGCCGCGCGTAGGCCACGCCGCCAGGGCCAGGATCAAAGCGCCGCTCGCGCCGGAACGCAAGAGCCTCGCGCCATTGGTGCGGCTGGTGGTTTCCGACACCTCGCGTGCGTACCTGGAGACGATCGGACGTCAGCTCGACCTGGCCTTGCAGCAGTCGTCCCCGCCCGGGCCGGCTGAAGATCATCGCCAGCGCCTGGCAAGCGAGGGCATCCATCGTGTCCGCTAACGCCCATACGATGGCAGCCGGCCCGCGCCAGCACTGCGGGCAGGCCGGCAGCTTGCTGGCGGTTTCGCTGCTGCTGTCGCTGTTGCTGTTCCACGGTGCAGCCCGCGCGCAGGATTGCTTCGAGCAAGCGGGCACCTACCAGGGCGTCAATCCCTCGGTGCTGCGTGCCATCGCGTGGTTCGAGTCGAAGGGCGATCCGGCCGCGGTGAACCGCAACGCGAACGGGTCGATCGACGTCGGGCAGTTGCAGATCAACTCAGTGCATTTCAACGACCTGGCACGCCACGGGGTGCCGAGCCGCGCGCTGACCGACTCGTGCGTCAACATCTATGTCGCCGCCTGGCTGCTAAAGCAAAAGATGGTGAGGCATGGCAACACCTGGCGCGCCATTGGCGCCTACCATTCCGAATCGCCGGGGCAACGCGACGCTTACGCGCGCAGCATCCAGCGGATCCTGGTGGCCTGGGGCGAGCTGCCGTCGGCCCGCTAGCGCATGGGTAGCGCATAGGAACGCATGGGAGCGGGCCGCACCCGCCCTTGCTATCATGCGTGCCATGCTGCCCGACATCACCATCCTCCACACCGAATACGAGATCACCGCGATCCGCGCGCAAGGCGCGGGCGGGCAGAACATCAACAAGGTGTCCAACGCGGTCCACCTGCGTTTCGATGTCCGCGCCTCGTCGCTGGAAGAAGGGCACAAGGCGCGGCTCCTGCAGCTGCACGACCACCGCATCACGCGCGATGGCGTGGTGGTGATCAAGGCGCAGCAACACCGCAGCCTGGAGATGAATCGGGAGGAGGCCGTGCAACGCCTGCACGACCTGGTGCGCAGCGTGGCTACGCCGCCGCGCACGCGCCGCCCCACGCGGCCTACCTTCGGCTCGAAGATGCGGCGCCTCGAAGGCAAGAGCCAGCGCAGCCAGGTCAAGGCGCAGCGCGGCAAGGTGGTGGACTAAGAGGCCGTTTCAAAAAGATGCTGGCGTCGTTGCGCGGCCTTGGCCGATCCACTTGTACTGTCTGCGGCCGCGCGCCTAGCCAGAACCGCTGCGCTTCATTTTGAAACGGCCTCTAAGGGCGGCGCGCCCACGCTGGCACCTTTGTCTCACGCCGCCGCCTGGCATCGAAGCTGACATCGGCGCCGATTAGGCGCCGACACTCAGGCGGCCAGTGGCAGGCGCACCGTCAGCGTGACGCCGCGCCCGCCGATGCCCGGGCTCAGGCTTACCTGGCCTTGCGCCGTCAGCACGATCTCCTTGACGATGGCAAGCCCCAGGCCGCTGCCTTCCTGGTTCGGCAGTGCGTTGCGATAGAAGCGATCGAATATCTTGGGCCGCGCTTCCGCGGGAATGCCGGGACCGTTGTCGCTCACCGCCAGGACGGCACTTTTCGCCTCGAGCGTCAGGGCCACGGTGACCTGGCCCTGCGCCGGCGTATAGCGGATCGCGTTGTCGACCAGGTTCGATACCACGGCCGCCATCATCCACTCGTTGACGCTCACCCGTGCACTGTCGACCGCCAGCTCGGCCCCCAGGTCGATGCCCTTGCGCTGCGCCAGCACCACCATGTCTTCCAGCACGTTGGTCACCAGCGGCACCAGGTCCGCGCCTTGTTGCGCGGCACCGGCACTGCGCGCGGCTTCGGCCTGCGACAGCAACAGCAGCTTGTTGGCCAGGTTGGTCATGGCCTGTGTGCTGGTCTCCATCGAGCCGAGGATCTCGCGCAGCCTGGCTTCATCGTCCACCCGCGCGGCAAACTCCAGCTGCGCCCCCAGCACCGCGAGCGGCGTGCGGATCTGGTGCGCGGCATCGGCAATAAAACGCTTTTGCTGGCGCACATATTCATTCAGGCGCTGGATGCACTGGTTGATCGCCTCGACAATGGGCCGCAATTCCTGCGGCAGGTCGATTGCGCTCACCGGTACCAGATCCATGGGGTCGCGTCCCGCCACTTCGTCCTTCACGCGCAGCAGCGGGCTCAGCTCCACCGTGAGCCCGATCATCACCAGCCCCACGGCCAGCACCAGCATCACCACTTCGCGCAGCAGCGCCGGCATGCGCAGGCTGCGAACCAGTTCGTGGTTGCCGATCAGTGTCTGCCCCACAGTGACGGTGACCTTGCGGGCCTCGCCGGAATCGAACATCGTGCGGGTGGCTTGCACGACCCGCACCGGCTGCGACTGGAAACGGGAGGAGTAGAACACGGGGCTGGCGGCGCCCGCCATCGGTGGCTGCTCGAAGCGCGGGTTGCCGGCCAGGATCCGGCCGCGATCGTCGACCACGTTGTAGAAAACGTGGTCGCCATAGGGCGAGTCGAACAGGGACAGCGCCGACGGTGGCACCTGCACCGTGATGCGTCCGTCCGCCCACGCGATGTGGCCCGCGATGACGTCGGCCGAAGCTTGCAGCGCGCGGTCTTGCACGCGGTTTGCGGTATCGGCCGCACTCAGGTAGGCGGCATAGCTGCTGATGCCCACAAAGCCTGCCAGCGGCACCAGCAGCCATAGCAGCAACCGTACGCGCAGGCTGTGGATCATTGCTTTTGCTGCAGCAGGTAGCCCAGGCCGCGCAGCGTCATGATGGTGGCCTGGCAGCCCTCGAGCTTCTTGCGGATGCGATGGATATAAATCTCGATGGCGTCCTCGCTAGCCTCCTCGTCGAGCGAGTACACGCCCGACATGAGGCTTGCCTTGGACACGGTCTTGCCGAGCCGCATCATCAGGATTTCCAGCGCGGTGTGCTCTTTCAGGCGCAGCGAAAGCAGCTCGCCCGCGACATAGAACTGCCGCGTGTCGGTGTTGTAGGTGAGGTCGCCGCAAGCCAGCTCGGCTTGCTTCTCCCCGGTCTGCCGCCGCGCCAGGGCTTTGATGCGCGCGACCAGTTCCCGCACCTCGAAAGGCTTGACGAGGTAGTCGTCGGCGCCCAGGCCTAGGCATTCCACTTTTTCGTCGATCGACGCGCTTGCGGTCACCACCAGTACCGGCACGTTGTTGCGGCGCGCACGCAGCCGGCGCAATACGCTCTTGCCGGCCAGGCGCGGGATCTGCAGGTCTAGCAGCACCACGTCGTAGCTTTGCGTCTGCAGCAACTGATCGGCGTACTCGCCGTCCAGCGCGGTGTCGACCATGAAGCGCTCTTCCTTCAGCAGCCTCGCGAGCCAGTGGATGAGCGAAGCGTTGTCTTCGATCAGCAATACCTTCATGAACCGCTCTGGTGAGGACCTACTGTTACCGGGGTCTCCTTTTACCACTGCCCGCCACGCCGCAGACACAGCACCGCATCGGGATATTCCCTGAGACGCGGCGAAAGCTGCGTGAAGGTTTGCGTTGCCTAGAATGCTTCGAACCCCGCGCTGTGGCCCCGGCGAGCGCGGAGGCACGCCGTAACCAGAGCCCAATCATGCCCCGGCCACCAAAACCTGGCGCCAGCAAAACAAGGGAGACAAAGATGAATGCACACAGGAAGGGCGCGCTTGCCGTGGCCTGCGCAGCACTTGCGGCACTTGCAGCACTTGCGCCTGCGCACACGGCGCAGGCGGCCGATGGAAAGCTGTCGATCATGGTGGGCGGCGCGACCAAGATCATCTACCTGCCAGCCAGGCTGACCGAGCAGCTGGGCTACTTCAAGGAAGAGGGGCTTGATGTCGAGATCCTCTCGCAACCGGCCGGGGTCGACGCCGAAAACGAACTGCTGGCCGGCGCGGTGCAGGGCGTGGTGGGCTTCTACGATCACACCATCGATCTGCAGAGCAAGGGCAAGGAAGTGGAGGCCGTGGTGGTGTTCGGCAAGGTGCCGGGCGAGGTGGAAATGGTRGCCACGCGTGCGGCCGGCCAGATCAAGAGCATGGCCGATGTGAAAGGCAAGACGCTCGGCGTGACGGGCCTGGGCTCGTCGACCAACTTCCTGACGCAGTACCTGGCCTTCAAGGCGGGTGTGGCGCCCAGCCAGTACACGGTGCTGCCGGTTGGCGCCGATAACAGTTTCATGGCCGCGATCCGCCAGAGCCGCATCGATGCCGGCATGACCACCGAGCCCACCATCTCGCAATTGCTCAAGACCGGCGAGGCGCAGGTGCTGGTCGACATGCGCACGGCCGAGGGCACCACCCAGGCGCTGGGCGGGCTCTATCCGGCCTCCAGCCTCTATATGCAGCGCGCCTGGGTGGAGGGACACAAGGAGCAGGTGCAGAAGMTGGCGCGCGCCTTCGTCAAGACCATGCGCTTTATCAAGACCCACAGCGCCGAGGAGATTGCGCAGAAGATGCCCAAGGACTACTACGGCAATAACCGCGAGCTCTACGTCAAGGCCCTGGGCGCCTCGCTGCCCATGTTCACGGACGACGGCAAGATGCCCGCCGGTGGCCCCGAAACGKTGCTCAAGGTGCTCGCCTCGTTCGATCCGACTGTCAAGGGCAAGCACATCGAACTGAGCCGCACCTTTACCAACGAGTTCGTCGACCGCGCTGCCAAGTGAGGCGCCAGGCGATCAACCGGTTCGCGCCGCCGGCGCGCGCGCACTGCAAGGAAACATCATGACCAATACCGTGCCGCAAGATGCGCCGGCCATCGAATTCGAGCGCGTCTCCTGCCGTTTCATCGCACCCGATGGCACTGCCACCGTGGCGTTGCGCGACTTCTCCATGCGTGTGGGCAAGGGCGAGTTCGTCGCTATCGTCGGGCCGACGGGATGCGGCAAATCGACCACACTGAGCCTGATCACCGGCCTGCTCAAGCCGAGCACCGGCGAGGTGCGCCTGATGGGCAAACGCGTGACCGGCATCGATCCGCGCATCGGCTTCGTGTTCCAGGCCGATGCGGTCTTCCCGTGGCGCTCGGTGCTGCACAACGTGGCGGCCGGGCCGCTGTTCCGCGGCGCCGGCCGCGACCAGGCCTATGGCCTGGCCGAGGAATGGGTGCGCAAGGTCGGCTTGGCCAAGTTCAGCAACCACTACCCGCATCAGTTGTCGGGCGGCATGCGCAAGCGCGTGGCGCTGGCGCAGACCTTCATCAACAACCCGCAGATCCTGCTGATGGACGAGCCGTTCAGCGCACTGGACATGCAGACCCGCACGCTGATGCAGGACGAGCTGCTGCAGCTCTGGTCGCAGAACGCCGGCTCGGTGGTGTTCGTCACGCACGACCTGGAAGAAGCCATCGCCATGGCCGACCGGGTCTTCGTGCTGACCGCGCGTCCGGCCACCCTCAAGCGTGTCTATGAGATCGACCTGCCGCGCCCGCGCGTGACTTCGGAGATCCGCTACGAAAAGCACTTTGTCGAACTGTCGCGCGAGATCTGGGCCGATCTGCGCGAAGAAGTCCACATCGACTGATGCGGCGCCGCCAACCGTAGCCAACGCCAATGCCAATACCAATACCAATACCAATACCAATGAATATGGAAGCAAACACGGCCCTTGCCGACGAACTCGACGTCTTTGAACGGGAAGCCAGGCTAGCCATGCGCCGGCGCCGCCAACTGATCATCACCCTGCGCATCGCCTTGCTGGTGGTGGCGCTGGGCGGCTGGGAGCTGGCGGGACGGCTGCACTGGATCGACCCGTTCTTCTTCTCCATGCCCTCGCTGATCGCGGAGCAGATCTACGACTGGTTCGTCAACGGCACCTCGCAGGGCCCGCTGCTGGAGCAGGTGGCGGTCACGCTGGAAGAGACCGGGCTCGGCTTCCTGATCGGCTCGGTCGCCGGCGTGATCTGCGGCATCGTGCTCGGGCGCAACAAGCTGCTGGCCGATGTGTTCAGCATCTACATCCAGATTGCCAACTCCATTCCACGCGTGGTGCTGGGCTCGATCTTCGTGATCGCGCTGGGCCTGGGCATGGCCTCCAAGGTGGCGCTGGCGGTGGTGATGGTGTTCTTCGTGGTGTTCGGCAACGCCTTCCAGGGCGTGCGCGAAGCCGACCGCTACCTGATCGCCAATGCGCAGATCCTCGGCGCCTCCAAACGGCAGCTGACCTTCGCCGTGGTAGTGCCGTCGGCGTTGAGCTGGATCCTGGCCAGCCTGCACGTCAGCTTCGGCTTCGCGCTGGTCGGCGCCGTGGTGGGCGAGTTCCTGGGTTCCAAGCAGGGCATCGGCCTGCTGATCGCCACGGCGCAGGGCGCCTTCAATGCCAGCGGCGTGTTCGCCGCCATGATCGTGCTGGCGGTGGTGGCGCTTGCCGCGGATTTCTTGCTGACCACGCTGGAAAACCGACTGCTTAAATGGAAGCCGGGCAACCTGGCCTGAGCTTACGTCGCGGCGGCACAGCGCAATAGCGCTACGCACGCGCCGGGAAGCCATCTCCCTTGCCCACGCCGACTCCCGTCGGCGTGGGCCTTTTTGCTTGGTTCGCCAGACTTCCTGCGAGCGCCCGCCCTCTCCCCCGGCCCCGCTCCCACAAGTGGGAGAGGGGCGCAGATCAGTGGCAATGAACGGAGCCGACGGATGGGCCAGCACCGCACGCCATGACGACGGCTGTCGCTCCCTCGCCCCTCAGGGGGAGAGGGCCGGGGAGAGGGGGGGCTTAGTCAATATGACTCCCCTGGGGCAAAGAGGGCTGGCCCGCCGCGAGGAATCAAACGCGGGTTAGCATGACTGCCAGAGCCGCATGGTGTGGACAGTGCCACACC